>JAEZDR010000128.1 GCA_023433265.1 Bacteroidota bacterium
ACAGGCCGTGATGAGCAAAAAAGAACACGAGAGTGGCAGCGACCGTATAGCAGAAGCCGTGGCCGATATGGACGTAGATATTGTTGTAAATGTACAGGGAGACGAGCCTTTTGTAAAAGCAGCCCCGCTTCAAAAGCTGCTGGATGTGTTTGAAGGTGAAGAAGGGAGAAAAGTACAGGTGGCCAGCCTGATGCAGGTACTCACTGATGAGAAAAGCATCAACGACCCCAACTATGTAAAAGTGGCTGTAGATAAAAACATGAACTCACTGTTCTTCAGCCGCAGTGTAATACCCTATCCCCGCAGTAAGGAAGCGGCAATCACCTACTACGAACACATAGGTGTATATGCCTTTCGCAAAGAAGCATTACTACAGTTCACAGACTGGCCCATAACACCATTGGAAGCCGCAGAAAAAATAGAATGCCTTCGCTACCTGGAATACGGCATCCCATTAAAAATGGTTGTGGTGGATTACATGGGTGTGGAGATAGACACCCCGGAAGACTTGTTGAAGGCGGAGAAGTATTTATAATACCGCAAGCTTCTAAATTTTCGTGGAGGATGCCTACGGCATTGCGACCACCAGCCTCAGGGCACATGTAAACGTTGGTTCTGTCCTGTAACGGCCATACTTTCTATCCCATTCACCACTTTCAAGGTCTGCTCGCAAACGCTCAACCATTTCATGTTGCTGATCTTTAGAAACGAAGCCCCACGCCGACTGGGACAATCTTACTTTTTCGTCAAGAAAAGCTTCGGGCCTTCCATAAAATGCTTCCTGGAAGCCGTCCTTACAATCAAAAGGTATAGGTATAGGAATTACTTTGCAATTGCCCCCGAGGCTGTTCCTGATAAAATCAATCGTTGGATATCGTGCCTTCTCTACTGCAATCAGTTCAGGAAAATACACCGCGTTCCAAAAACTATCGAGCGCATCCGGGTCAAATGTCATTACTACTACCTGTTGCTTTGTAACCCTTCGTAGCTCCTTCAAACCTTTATCAATATCCGGCCAGTGATGAACCGTAACCATGGCCATAGAAGCGTCAAATGCCATGTCGTCAAATGGTAATTCGTCAGCTTTTGCATTAATGGCAGGAACTTTTTTGTTGGCCAGCCTTTGCTTCCTCATTGCAGGCGATGGCTCTACCGCAACCACATATCTGTTTGCCGGTTCGTACGACCCCGCTCCGGCTCCCACATTCAGTATTGTATGGGCATCTCGTAATTCGTCCAATACATATTCGGCTATGCGCTCATCAGTCTGTCTTATAGTTGAATACTGCTGCCCAAACTTGTCGTAATCAAATGCAGGGTTAGTGATCTCAATCATTTAGCTTCCTCCTTGTTCCACCTAGACAAAGGTATAACTGCCAACGTTGCACTGTAAGCCTACTTATTTCGCACCCCAGTCCCTTTGCATTTGTTGCACATCTGGTAACTTTTTGCATCGCTCTCATAATACCTTGTTACCTTGTAGCCAGGTTTGTAAAAAGAAGGCAGCTCCTGTTTATACACTTTACCACTGTTGAAAGTAAGTGTGCCACTTCCATCACAGTTATCACATACTTCCATTCGCTCGTTACTCTTGTAAATATCTGTGGCGTAGGAAGCCGGGAGTTTAAAGGTGGATAATCCCCAACTTTTTTGATGACCTACCTTATATAAATAAATCTGTTCGCTGATGCAGTCAGCTCTTCTAAAGAAATACGGGTCGCCTTTATAAGACACCACCACACCAGAGTCAATGCCTCTTTCCTCCAGCACAGCATACTTTTCTGCGCACGCTTTGGAGCTATATTTAGCCAAAGCGCGGCGCATTGCTGCATCTTTCGCTGCTTTTGCCTCAGCAGCGGCGTTTGTAAAGTAATCATCCGTCCTCTTTTTCGCTGCCACCTTTTCTTCAGCTGTATAAGGTTGGTGTAGGAAGAGGGGTTTCATTTTACCGTCGGCGTATAGCGTAAATGCAGAAGAGGAGGCCTTTTTGTCAGCAAGCACGTAAACACCCTGGGGGCCGTCGTCATGGCTCACAACCAGCAAACCCGGCGGATCAGCAAAAACCATGTATTCCGTTGATCCCACCCCAGGTTTAAACATTGGCTCATTATTTAGAATTTGCTGTTTCCCGACGTCGTAAAATTGGATATAGTCTGGCTCCTTGAAATACATGAGGATATCCTTACCTAAAAATCTTTCATCTACTTGTAATGCATAGATACCATTGAATACTACATCTACCTTCTTATCTACATCTATAAATTTTGGCGGATACTCTCCACTTATCACGACATTGTTAGTAAACCATTTCGCATTTGCTCCCGGCAGCTTCGTGGTCACCTTACCAGAAGCAATGTCGTAGATGTTTGTTTTATTTGACTTACTAATTGCAATCTTCTTCCTATCTGGGCTTAAATAGGCCCATGCATTTCCCGGAAGCTTTGCTATTACTTTATTTTGGGTGATGCTCCACGTGAAAAACTTCTTCAAATCTTCATTACTTCTCACGAGAAGTTCATCGTCATTGATAAAGTCCAGGGCAAACATGCCTGGTACAAATGCCAGATGCTTCTGCCGGTCGTACACCCCAAACCCATCGTCAGTGTTTTGCGCGATGCGACGGCCTCCTGGCGACATGGCATAGTGCCGACTATTGCCGGCTAGTTTTGTAGCGTTTGGGCGTTTGTTGCCCATTGTCCAAAAACTAATGAACTTCTCCTCCTTCACTGAATATAACCCCACGTCGCTGCCACACAGAATGAGCGCAAGACCTTTTTCGCTATCCTTTCCAACAATCATTGTTTCATAACCTGCTTTGAAAGGAAGTACCTCGGGTGGTACCACAGCTTTTGCTACTTCAGCTATAAAACGGTCACGGAATGTTTTCTTCTTTGCTTCAGAGAGGTCCTGCGACCTAACAGAGAACGATAACATCATTGCCAATACCACCGAAAGAAACTTCATGTCGATTACTTTCTACGAATCTAAAAGAAAGATGCTCGTTGCACAATACCGTGAACCGGGTATTTTAGCTAAACCGATTGGCGCTTTTCCGGCTCATCCTATTTGACTTACGCGAAAGAAAGTATCTCCGTACTACCGCAACTAGTAAGATAATCAATCCTATAAAATAAACGGTAGTCAACGAGCTTTTAAGAACGGAGAAAGCATTAGTAATCCCTGAGAACTTCATTACACTTTCCGGGTAGCCTGTTAGCAGCAGGATGAGGCCTATATTTTCAAAATAATCGAAGAGACCGGCTAGTAAAGGAAGTAAAGAAAAATAAAACAGGAAGCTATCCAGTTTGTCCAGCTTTCTTAGCAAGTAAGCAAAAATCAAACAGTAAGTTATGGCAAACAAGCCGGGATACAGGAAGTCCAACGGAAGTTGTCTGTATAAGTAAGCGTTACGCCCTTCATCGCCCAATGCAGTTAAAAGCGAACTTACATAGGCGCTGCTATAACCTTTGGGCATCATATCCAACAACTTCATGCCTCCTGCAAAGTCCATAACATGCGGAATAGTAACCAGTAACATGAGAGCATACACAGTGCTGGTTATAAGGAACAGCACTAAAACCTTTCTGCCTTTTAAATTTCGTTTAATTAACGTTTTCATGCTATCCTAAACTTGATGTAACCTGTTGATGATTGTTTCCTGCCTGTTTTTCGAAGACTATAAACAGGTAGTCCCCTAAATCATTATCGTATTCCGCTTTAACCCGGTCGAACGCTTTGTTGTCAATGTCGTTCCTGAGTTTGGCGAGGCCCTGCTTTACTTCTTCCGTACTTGACAACGATGAAAACGATGATATACCCTGCCGGATTTGATCGTTGAAGTAACAAGCCGGCCTACTCTTGCCTACATACAAAAAACAATCTTTGAGATCGTTTCTTACAAAATACAGTTCTGTACCCGTGATCGTGAATGTTGCTTCGGTCGCGGCTTCCTGGATGATTGCAAGTGAAGGCATTTGCATGATGGATGCCGCCAGCATCTTTGGAAAATAATAATTCAGCCAATACCCTTTCATCTGTTCAGGGGTAGAGGTGAACATTACTATCCGCCCGTTGTCTTTCAAAACCCTGTTCAACTCTATAAAAGCTTTACGAATGTTCGTCCAGTGATGAACAGTGAGCGTAGCAACAATCCCATCAAAAGTTTGGTCTGCGGCCGGTATCTCTTCTGCGGAGCCGATAAGCCAATCTATACCCCGATGCTTTAGCTTAGCGTCAGCAAGCATTTTAACCGATGGTTCCACGCCAACTAAATCCATCCCCTCGCCGGCCAATGCACAAGTGTAGTTCCCCGTTCCGCAACCGATGTCGAGGTATATCTTCCCTGGCTGTGGCTGCAATAATGCAAGCAGCCTGCTCACCAAATAAGGATCTGCCTGCCTGGTAGCGTTATAGTCTTTGCCGATTGTATCGTACTTCACTTCCATTTAAGTAGGGCAGAAAGGGTTGTAGAACGCAAAGGTAACGAGGCGGTGGTTTGCATTCATTCTCCGAACACCGAACCGTCGGGAGCCAGGAAACCTTAGTTATTGTACACTATCTTTATTAATTAGGTTATTGTTTTTAAAATCCTTAATGATTTCCTTGCAGATTAAATTGTACAAGCGTTCATTACTAATGTCATAATTGATGGCAATTTCAGCTTTCCAAAAGGCAGGTGTATCGTTTGTTGTGAACATTTGTAGTCTGAATGATTCTTCGTATCGTATACGATGTGTTGCAAGGGGGGCAGAGGTATAGTCCTTGTTTGTGGAAGGGTCTCTAACTGAAAATCGATATCCCTGAGCGCTTGTTTTTATTCTCGCTCCGGTAATTGGTGAAATAACAAGAATTGCGTCATATCCAGGGGTTATCGGCAATGCCGGGAGGGAATTGATGAAAGTATCAGTGATACTTATTTTGTAAGGTTGCAAGTCCTCCGATAGGTTTTTGGATAGGTTATCTATAAATATGTGCGTTGCTGCTGACCCTGTGCCAATGACTCTAATTTCATGAATTTCTTTTGGTGGGTTTCTGGTTTCTCCAGGATAGTATTGCACTGATTCATTGATATCCAACGCCGTCTTCATACTTGTGCACGATAGAAATAAAAACAGAGAGGTAAAGGTGAATATGTTTTTCATAATATAGTGTACATGGTTTCGGGAATTTCTGCAATAGCGGAAGTCCTTGTCCGTCAGCCAAAATTTATTTAAAAGTTGATTGATGTTGACTTGTCAGCATTTATCCTTCAGCCGCTATTGTACAAATGCCATGTTGTGCGTTCGGCACTCTATCTCTGTTTGTAAATTACCTCCCAGCTCGGCTCAAAATCTAATTCTGCAAAATCTATAGAATGAAGGCTTTGTCCTTTATAAATTCCGGTGCTAAAGGTGTCCTGAATCCCATTAACAAAAGTCCAATTGCCTGCCTTTTCTGGTTTCCCCCATCTTCTTGTTTTGTAGATGGTAACTTTTGAGTTTATTCTTTCCGATAGCTCCCTCAAAATTGGTTTAGAGTTGAGCTTTAGGTTCCTGGCAATTGCAACAACTATAAAATATCCAAATTGAATCTCACGCTTGTCCTCAAAATCTCTTTCGTTGGATATTGTAATGAAAATATCTGGTGGGGACCCCCTTTTCTCGCAAATAGTCCAAATTGGTGTCCAAAGCTCAAAGTTGAGGAAATAACTATCAACGCTGTTTGGCGTTGTCCACTTCTCATGTGATTTATCATCCCATTTGAGTCGTCCAAGCTTTATGTCTGAATGGTAAATAAATTCTTTTTTATTGTTCTTAGAAATTCTTATCTCTGGCTTGTATTTGACTGCTCTTATTCCTGTGTCCTTTGCGTTGCCAGCTTGTTCTATAAGTAAATCAAAATACGGTTGAAAGTCCGATTTCCAATTAGATGCTATCCACGGAGATTTACTTTCATCAGTCTGCCCAAAAATTAGATAAAAGTCGTAAGGTCTGTTCTCCCAACTTGTATCAGCATTAGTAAAATGGTCGTAAAGGTTGGTAAATTTATCTCCTAATTCCTTTATTAATTTCATTTCTGTCGGTTAGTGTCGGTTTTCTATGCTGACGCACAACGTTCAGGTATTGCCGAAGGCGGGATATTTTATAATGTCCAGCCCGGCAACTAAAGTTAAATAGAATTACTACAGCTCAATCACCCAAAATGACCGAGCGAAGCCGGTCACCCTGGAGCTAAAGCTGATAAGCGAACAAATGTTCAAGTTTACTATTGTCAGCCCCGCTTTTGGCAATATTTTGTTGTACGCAGCATTGGTTGTCTCTCACTTTTTCTTCTTCAAATTATTCTCACTCTTTTGGATGGCTTTCAGCTTTTCTTGTAACGCTTTATTTTCTTCTACTGCAAACTCCATTAATGTTCTATTCTCAGGGAAGTCCTTGTACAATAAAATCACAAAATCCTGTCTACTCTTTGAAATTTCACGAACTGCCATGCTGTAGTACCTAGTTTCATATCCATATTCTGCAGGGATTTTACTTATGCTATCTTTGAATTCTGCATATGCCATTTTGTCGACATTGTCAATTAGGTATTTTG
Source organism: Bacteroidota bacterium (assembly GCA_023433265.1). Classification (GTDB taxonomy): domain Bacteria; phylum Bacteroidota; class Bacteroidia; order Chitinophagales; family Chitinophagaceae; genus JAEZDR01. Next base: position 6,574 of record JAEZDR010000128.1, read on the forward strand.
TCTGCTTTATTAATTGGTCTTGCCGTTGTGAAACACTATCCTCTGTTCTTTTAATCAGACTGTCGGCAACATTTCTAAATTCCAGATAGTGGATATCTTTTTCAGGCAATTCTTTCCAACTATAAAACCCATTTCGAAAATCAAAGTGGTTTAATTCATATCTTTTATTAAGCCGTTTGCTCATCGCAAAATAATTGTCTAAATAGTATGCATTATTTAGATCTTGAAAAACTATTTTTCTTGCGTCTGGAATTTCAAGTTTATATTTCTTATGTTTCTTTTCTGTCAAACTTGTTATGTAAAGTTGGTTGTTACCATTTTCAATCTTGAACACTTTTCCTCTATAAGAATTGTCTGGCTGCAAGTGCAATGTGTCAGTATACCTGATTGATGAGCCAATGCCTGCTTTGTCTAAATATTTACCCATATCAAACACCACTTTAAATTTACTATGAGAGTGTGTGTATATCTTTTTGAAAGGTTTTGTTACCTGATAAAACTCTGGTTCTGCCGTTTGTCCAAACAATTTTCCGGAAAATAGGAAGGTTAGAATAATGAAGACTTGTTTCATAACGGTCGTCTTGAAGTTGCGTACAACGTTAAAGCATTTGCGATGGCATGGCAATAGTGAGCTGTCAGCCTGGAACAAATGCTAAATTGAAAAAACTGGTGTTGAAGTTAAGAACTAATGTCCAACAGCGTATTGTCTGCCGAAACTGAAGCTGAGAAATGATTTGCCGCCGATTGCTCCAGTGTCCAGCCATGCTATTGCAAATGCACTTGTTGTGTGCTGCTTTTTTTCATTTGTAATAATAGTACCAATTACTTTCGAAGTTTTTGTCGAAGTTCTCTTTGCTGTCAACTGAAACTAAAAATTCTTGCCTGTTGAAATAGTTGAATTCGTCGTACTTCTTCAAGATGTCAAAGTATTTTTCTGCTAATTCTTTGTCATATCCGCTTGCCTTTGCTGCAGTGGCTTGCTTATCAGTGTAAAAGAAGAAGGTCACACTAGAACCAAATCTGGATATTTCCCAGATATCTGAATTATTAAGCCTGGTTTTTAAGGCGTCGATTTCTGATTTTGGAATTGCTTCATTCACTTCGTCTCTTGCAATCGGTTGGAAAGCGTCAAAGATTACAAGCAGCCCTTGTACATCGTACTTTTTCTTATCCCTTTTAATAAACGACCAAAAAGAGCCTGTCTGCTTAATACCATTAATAAGTTCATCAAATTTCGTGGCAATGATTTTTTGTTTGTCTGAATGAAAATTACCTAAATAACCGTCCCTAAACTTAAGCTCGTCTTCTAAATGCTCGAAGATTATGCTTAGTCTCGGAAACGGCTTGTTGTATGCACCTGTAGTTATGTCGTAATAAATGTTAAGAACATTGACTTTGTAGTTTTTATCTATCCAGTTGGCAAGAGATTGAAAGTCCGGATTTAAAGAAGCCTTACCTTGTTTAATGAGTTTTGTCTCTTGGTAGTCTTTGTCAGAAGGAACTATCATAAGTGAAGGCTGTCAATTAAAGTTGCACACAACGCGATGATTAATGCTATAATACGACAAAACAACAATTGATTATCAATGATGTGTCGTTCGCTTTCTCCAATTGTCGTTTCGT
>JAEZDR010000151.1 GCA_023433265.1 Bacteroidota bacterium
TGGTACGGCAGTAGTCTTCTGCTCCGTACACTCCAGTATTACCTGCACCCTGTTGCCTTTCTTTGCCATTATATCGACAATTTAAATTCTTTAGTAATTAGATTTTTGCACCCTTAGCACGCATTTCTTTGATGACGGATACCAAACCATTCTTATTGATGGTTCTGATGGCATCAGCCGACACTTTAAGGGTAACCCAACGATCTTCTTCAGCAAAGAAGAACCTTTTGGTTTGCAGATTAGGTAAAAACCTACGCTTGGTCTTAATGTTTGAGTGAGAAACAGTATGACCGCCAATGGGCTTTTTTCCGGTTACCTGACATACTCTAGCCATGACACTTAGTTTAATCCCCGTTTTTTCGGGAGTGCAAAGGTGGGGAAATTCCATGAAAATAACAAATGAAAACAGCTTTATTATTAAAGCCGGCCCCAAGCACCCGCAACTTATTCTGGGAATGCAAAGGTAAGGGCCGGTAGTGAAGAAGAAAGTTAAGATGGCCTATATGGTTCGATAATTGTGGTTTAAGCTTCAACCAGTTATGAAACAAGTGCCAACCATAACCGACCGTTTGTACCAGCCGGCTGCTGATACTCTAATAAATAGAATGTTTATTAGGTTGCTTCGTGATAAGCGGGATATGCCTTTCCTCAACCTTATTATTCACATGAGCTTAACACTCATTCCTTTGGGCGTTGCGCTATTTTTTCCTCTGCCGCCAGCGCTCTGGTGGACAGCCGCGCTGATCTATATTTATCTAAGCAATTTTAAATTTAAGAGTCCTTACGGTCTTATGCTGCACTGTATCAGCCACCGACGTTTGTTCCGGCACCAGTACAACTGGCTGATGATCCATATTATATGGGTTTTAGGTCCATTTATCGGGCATACCCCTCAAACCTATTTCAGCCACCATATGGGTATGCATCATGCCGAAAACAACATGCCCGAGGACGAAAGCAGTACAATGCCTTACCAAAGGGATAGCCTTAAGGATTTTCTCAGGTACCTTGGGAGCTTCCTGGTTCAGGGTATGTATAACCTTGTGACATACCTCAAACGCAGGAACCGAAAACAACTCGCCAAAAAGGCTTTAGAAGGAGAACTTAGTTTCTTCTTTTTATGTGCGGTACTGTTATTTGTTAATGCAAAAGCCACTTTGATCGTCTTTGTATTGCCATTTCTCTTGTTACGCCTAATTATGATGGTCGGCAACTGGACCCAACATTCAATGGTTGATCCTGACGACCCAGCTAATCCATATAAGAATTGCATCACCACCATCAATGTCAAATACAACCACAAATGCTGGAACGATGGCTACCATAGCAGTCATCATGCCCGTCCGGCCTTGCATTGGAGCGAACATCCGGTGGTTTTTCAGCAAACCCTTGATACCTATGCAGCTAATAAAGCAATAGTATTTGACGGGTTAGACTTTGGGGCAGTGTTCCTCTGCCTGATTACTAAGAACTATAAGAAACTGGCAACACACCTGATTAACATCAACGGTACTTTCGCCAACGAGGGAGAAGCAATCGATGTCCTCAAATTGAGAACAAGGAGGTTCTCCCAGGAAGATATTTCGAAATTGTTACTTCCGGGATGAATGTCCGTCTCAACGGTTAGTTTGAAGATTTAATAGAGGGCCGGCTCATGCCCTGTCAGAACTTCGGCGGTTCCTTGGTCGTTCGGGAAGCATCCGCAGCCTTGCCCTTGCCTGTGTTTGCTTGTTAGAGCTTACCTGAAACTTCAAGGAGAGGTTATACGTCCTATTCCTTCGGTTGTTCAAATTGCCTGAACAGTTCGCGCACCACAGAACGGCTACACACAATAAAAAGTATGTCATTAACCTCAAATACTGTTGTTGAATCTGGGTTCAGCAGCCTTGCTTCATTTCGCTCAATACCCACTATTAGCGCACCCGACTTTTCCCTCAATCCTGATTCACGAATGGTTTTTCCGATTAGGCCATGGTTTGGTGGCAGATAATAATTATAGAGCTCCACTTCCGCTACCTCGTCAAGGTGTTTTCTTGCATCCACTCGTATTAAAACCTTTAGTCGCTGTATCTGCAGGTCTGTTCCAAGTACCAACAGTTCGTCGTTAGGATAGATGGTTTCTTCCCGACCTGGAGTTGGAATGTGCAGATCACCCCGTTTAATTAAAACCACGTTTATCCCGATAGTTTCCCTCCATCGAAGTTGATTGAGCGTTTTACCTACGCAGGCAGCAGTAGGCGGAATGGTAAGTGGCACAATGTGAGCGTCCCAGGGTGCCAGTTCTGTACGGTTTGCCCGCGAATTTGCAATTTCCCGCTCATTTAAATTACTAACAAAGCGTTTTTCCAACTTCACATAAAAACTTTGAATACGCTTTGAAAATATCACCAGTAAGGCAATTACAAGCCCGGTGAATATAAGGCCGGTTTCGAGGTTGAAAAACCGGTAAAATAAAAAGCCAATGAAAAATGCAACCAGTGCAAGCTTTAGCAACCTGATGGTATAAAACAGTTTTGCAAAACGTTTCCTTGCTATTAGTTTTTTGTAGTGTTCAGCAGGGCTTCTTATTGCAAGCGCCCATAGAAAAGGAGAAAGTAACACCAGGGTCAAGAGGAATGCTGCAATCTTAAGACTTAGGGAATCTCCGTTCCTGTTAATCCAGGGTTCAATGTACACAGAAGAGAACACTATAATCGCAACGATGATGATACTAATGAAAACACTGTTGATAATGGTATTTCGAATAAAGATTCTCCATTGGCTTGTTTCCTCCACCTTTTTTGCCTCATTGCTATATCGCTGGAAGCGCACTATCCACTTTGCGGGTAATATTCTCTCTAACCAACTATACAATGCCCCCGACGACTTTATTAAGTATGGAGTTGTAAAAGTGGTGATGGCCGATGCGCCAACGGCTACCGGGAACAAGAAACTGGAAGTAACACCCAGGGATAGCCCAAGGGCAGCAACAATGAAAGCAAATTCCCCTATCTGTGCCATGCTCATGCCAACCTGAACCGACTGCTTTAATGGTTGTCCTGATAGAAGGGCCCCGAACGTAGTGCTGAAAAGTTTACCGAAAAGGGTTAATAGGGTAACCCAAAAGATAGGCTGGGCATATTCAACCATTGCGGCCGGGTCTATCATCATACCAACCGATGTAAAGAAAATAGCACCAAAAAGGTTTTTGACGGGGGTCAATAAATGTTCAACTCTTTCTGCTGAAGTGGTCTCTGCAATAATAGATCCCATTACGAAAGCTCCAAGTTCTGCAGAAAAGCCAACCTTAGTTGCAAGTATTACCATTCCAAGGCAGAGTGCTATTGTTAGGATGAGGAGCGTTTCCTCATTCATGAGTTTTCTTGTTTTCTTGAGAAACGTAGGCAAAAGAAAGATACCGCCAACAAACCATAAAAAAAGGAAGAAAAGAAGTTTAGCAACGGTCATCAGCATTGCAGTTCCCTCAAACACCCTCGATACAGCTACCGTTGACAGCAACACCATAAGCAATATCACCACTATGTCTTCAACAATCAGTACTCCAAAAACCACCCCGGCAAAAACTTTTGTCTTTATTCCTAATTCCTCAAATGCCCGAAGGATGATTGTTGTAGAACTGCTTGCAAGCATACCACCAAGGAATAGGCTATCCATAGTAGACCATCCTAGCAACTTCCCCAGAAAATAGCCCGCGATCGTAATGAATACAATTTCTACAAGAGCAGTAATCGAAGCGGCGCCGCCAACTCTAATAAGTTTCTTGAAGCTAAATTCAAGTCCCAGGCTGAACAATAAAAAAATTACTCCAATTTCTGCCAGTGTCTCAATATTCTCGCTGTCAGCGATTGTAGGCGTAAACGTAAAGTGAGGCCCAACAATGAAACCTGCAATGATATATCCAAGTACAAGCGGTTGTTTTAGCCATTTGAAAAGCAGCGTGCTAAGTGCAGCCGCTGCAAGAATAAGACCGAGGTCGATAATCAGTTGTGGCAGATGCCCCATTCAAACAATTTTATTAAGAATTCTGATCTATGCAAAGAAAAGGGAATCGTTTTGAAATATGGCTATATCAAAAAGGCGAATCATGGATTAGCAGTTGTAGTAAGCGTTTTTTGAATTCAACACCAATGTCTTTATATTTAAACAATGCTTTTTTCCAGGTTCATTTTAGTTTTATTCTTCTTGTTTCCCTCCCTTCTGTGCCTGGCACAGGAGGTTTGCAACAACGGGATAGATGATGATGGCGATGGGGCAATTGATTTAAACGACACTGACTGTTCCAGCTACGTAATGCCAATTATTGGCAACCCTTCGTTTGAACAAAAATTGTCCTGTCCTGATGGGTGGTCCCAGCTTCAATATGCAACCGGTTGGAAACAGCATCACAATACAGCAGGATCTACTGACTTTTATCACCTGTGCGGTAATTGTAGCCTTAGCAAATTTGGCGTGTCTGAGGTAGTTCCCCAGCCTTTTCCGGCAGGGGAGGGCTTTGCAGGTTTTTACGATGTTAAACAGTACGATGCATATGGTTCATATAAAGAGGTCTTGGTTACTTGCCTCCGTCAACCGTTGCAACCAGCGGTAACCTATGTGCTCGAATTTTACATTGGTTTCCTTAAAACAGTACCCAACTTCAACATGATTTCAAAATCGCCGGCGAGTATTTCTTTTTATGGTCATGCTAATTGCAATGAGTTGGCATATGGCCACAATGGTCAGGCATATCGCGGTTGCCCCATAAAAGCAAGTCCACAATGGAAAGAGCTAAAACAAATTTCTGTCGCGGGTAGCCCTGGGCAATGGGTGAAGGTGAAAACTGAACTAACTGTTCCGTCATCATTTACAGGAATGGTGATAGGTCCGCCCTGCTCGGAAAATCAGCATGACGGACAAAACTACTATCTCATCGACAACATTTTGTTATATAGAAAGACGTCCTATGAGTTGCCCACCATCAACAGGACAGGAGATCTTTGCGCAGATACCCTAACATTAACATCAGCCATTACACCATTACCCCCCGCTTATTCTATCCAATGGTACAAAGACAATGTAGCATTGGTGGGCGAAACTTCTCAAACCCTTAAATTAACCAGGACACGCTATGCAGAGGGTGACTATTCTGTCCGGTACAACATAAATGGGGTGACTTACTTATCTCCGCCTGAAGTAATCCGCATTTACGATTATGCGTTTTATCTTCCCGACAGTGTCGCCCGATGCAATGGAGGACCTGCTAAACTGGAAGCTTCTTTGCAAGGATCAAAAACAGATTGCTCTGTGACTTACAGGTGGAGCACCGGTGATACTTCAAAATCGATTATTGTAGAGGATACGGGGTTGTATTGGTTCGAAACAAATAAGAATGGTTGTAGGTTAAGAGATACAATCAAAGTCATCAATAGAATAGCGCCCGTTGTAAACCTTGGGGCAGATACAGTGCTTTGCAAAGGGCAATCAGTTTTGCTGAATGCCGGTAACCCTGGCTCCTATTATAATTGGCAAAACAACACAGGAGCGCAGACGCAGTTGGTTTCAGCCGAAGGTATTTATTGGGTTGCTGTAACGGATGGTTATTGCTCATCGAACGATACAATAAGAATAGCGGTGGACGATCCTCCCTATGTTCTCTTTGGTAGGGATTCTGTTATTTGCACAGCGTTGGAAAAAGAACTTGCTCCAAAAGTAAATGGCAGGACATATGTTTGGAACACGGGCGCCACTACGCCCACAATAGTTGTTTCAACGCCTGGTATGTACACGCTGCTAACAGAAAATGCTTGCGGAAAAGCTGTTGAATCAATTAAATTAACAAAGGGTATTTGCGAATTTTATATGCCTTCAGCCTTTACCCCTAATGGAGATGGTTTAAACGACGGGTTTGGTCTTTCAGCACATGCATTTATAAAACAATTTGATTTCAAGATATACTCACGCTGGGGTGAAGTTGTATATACTTCTGTAGACCCTGGAGGAAAGTGGGACGGCAGAATCAAAGGGCATTCAGGACCGGCAGGGGTGTACGTATGGGTGGTGAATTATACAGATTTCAAAGGCAATAAAGAATTTAGAAAAGGGACAGTCACACTTATCAGGTAACAAAAAAGGAGTGCCAGAAGCACTCCCTGGCAAGCAGTATTACATCTGTTATTCACTTAATATTTCTTGCTTGGTTCTACAACGTTTAATGCCATTGTAGTAGCTATCGAGGTTGGCATCTTTCAAGGTAAATCTTACTGCCTTTTTAAAATATTCGATAGCCTTCTCATAATCGCACTTCAACTCACACATAATGGCGTACTCATTATAAACGGCTGCTTTGTCTACTCCCGGCACCTGTAGTGCTTTACCTAATATCTTTTTGAGTTCTGTCCAGTTATTCATGCCTGAGAGAACTACAGCAAGGTTTAAATAAACCGGCGCGTATTCCGGCTCAAGTTCAAGGCACTTACGATACATTTTCTCCGCTTTCGCTAAGTCCCTGTATTTTGTTTCATACAGCCATCCAAGGTGGTTATAGGCTTTCGCATAATTCGGAGAATCGGCAACGATAGCTTCCAATGTTTGCATAGCATCAGCAAAGCGTTGCTCCTTTATATTTTGGTCGGCTTCATAAAACCATTCATCCAACCTGATTTTGTCGAAGAATTCCATACGGGTTTAAGCTTTAGGGCTGCTTATTAAACCTCCAAATTACTCAAAGGATTATTGGGCAACAACAGCATTAACCCTATTTTAATCACAAGTTATCTTCATTCAAATAGCTCACCCTGGTTTGTAGCAGTTCTTTGTTCCCATTCCATTTCAACGCTCTTACTATAGTCCACCAGTTTATTGCCGATTGCTTTCCATCCCATAACATCAACAAAGTCAGCAATTCTAATCTTTTGTGTCTGCTTTGTTGACCCCCTTCCAACAGATAGCAACAAGGTAGGGTTACTATCGGTAGTAATGGCTTCAAGCCTGTTTCCGTCCCCCTCCTTTATGAAGCTGAACTTAATGTTAAAACTGGTGGTTTCTACCTTAAACCGCTTCACATTATACTGTTGTTTATCAAAATCCAGGTAGACGGTTGTAATTACTTTATCAGCATCAAACTTTTCTATCAACGCTATCTTTTCGCTTTCAAATCTTTGGGTCAGTTCGGTTCCCACCACTTCGTACGAGCCATCGGAATAAACCACAAGCAGCTTATCATCTTCAAATGTGCCAAGATATTCTCCTTTCTCTTCCATATTCAATCTTCCGTATACGGCATCAAACCATAACTTCCTCCCCGCCAGGGTGCTTTTGCCAGCCTCTTTAAGTTTGACGTTTTTAATCGGGTATTTGGTTACCTGATTACCCATACTGCTGCGGCCTTTTATTTCCAGCTCTTCAAAATAAAAATCAAACTCTTTGTTGCGGGCAGTGCAGTTTGGACTTAGAACAACTTTCACTGTTTCCGCTTCGCCATTAGGGTTCGCTGTGAAGTAATGCACCTTGCTCTTTTCGCTTCCTTTTGTAAGGTCATATTCCTTATCGCGGGTAACGCCAGTTACATTGAAACGTTTAGCGTAGCTAACTCCGGATGCTCCGTCAAGGTAAATCATGTTGTAGGTAGTGCGCTCATCATTCTTCTGAAATACTGCCGCATGAATAATGTCTTTACCCACAAAGGTTTTGTCTGAAACCTTCACCACCTTCATCGTGCCTCTCTTAGTGAACACAACCAGGTCGTCCAGGTCCGAACATTCGCACAGAAATTCATCCTTCTTTAAGCCTGTACCAATGAATCCTTCGCTACGATTGATATAAAGTTTCGTATTGGCAATGGCTACCTGCTTAGCCTGGATTACATCAAATAGCTTGATTTCTGTTTTCCTTTCTCTGCCTTTGCCATACTTTTTAAGCAGATTTTCAAAGTAGCTAACCGCAAAGTCTGTAAGATTTGCTAAGTCATACTTTACTTGCTTAATCTCAATCTCAATATTTTTTATCTGAGCGTTCAGTTCATCTATGTCCAACCTGTAAATACGCCGAACAGGTTTTTCAGTCAATTTTAAAATATCTTCTTTTGAAACAGGGCGCTTTAACTGCTTTGTGAACGGAACAAAAGCTTTATCAATTGCAGCGATTACCTTATCCCAGGTTTCATGTTTTTTTTCCAATTCCTTATAAATCTTTTCCTCAAAGAATATTTTTTCCAGCGAAGTGTAGTGCCATTTGTCTTCGAGTTCGGCAAGTTTAATTTCCAGTTCCTGCTTCAGTAAATCCTTAGTCTTGTCGGTAGATAGTTTCAGCAGTTCGGTTACTGTAATAAAAACGGGTTTATGATCTACAATCACGCAGGCATTGGGCGAGATGTTGATTTCGCAGTCAGTAAATGCATATAGTGCATCAATAGTAATATCCGGTGATATACCAGGCGCGAGTTCCACGTGTATTTCCACATCTTTCGCTGTCGCATCTGTAACCTTCTTTATCTTGATCTTTCCCTGGTCGTTTGCTTTTACAATACTCTCCATTAAAGCAGTAGTAGTAACACCGTA
>JAEZDR010000189.1 GCA_023433265.1 Bacteroidota bacterium
GATGACGGCCGCTTCTTAGTGACCGAAAAGGAGGGGAAAATGCGCATTGTTAGTGCCTCCGGGCAGATTGGTGAACCGATTTCCGGGGTGCCGCAAGTAAACTCAAGCGGGCAGGGGGGCTTGCTGGATGTAGTTACTGACCCTGATTTTAAGAACAACCGCATGATTTACTGGACATTTTCTGAGGATGTGCAGGGGGGAAACCTTACGTCGGTGGCAAAAGCTAAGCTGTCAACAGATGATAAGCGATTGGAGAATGTGCAGGTTATTTTCCGGGCTATGCCTGCTTACCAGGGCAGGTTGCATTATGGAAGCCGTATTTTGGTAGGGAAAGATGGTTACCTATATGTTAGTACCGGGGAGCGTTCAGACCTTGCCACCCGGCCACAGGCGCAGCATCTTAACTCCGCCCTGGGTAAAGTAATTAGAATTACAAAAGATGGAAAGCCGGCGCCCGGCAACCCGTTTACAGGAAGGAAAGATGCTATGCCTGAGATTTATACCTATGGTCATCGCAATCCCCAAGGGCTGGCATTTCATCCGACGACTGGAGAACTGTGGCTATCGGAGATGGGGCCGAAAGGAGGTGATGAGATCAATCGCATACAGGCCGGAAAAAACTATGGTTGGCCTACCATTACTTATGGCCTTGAGTACAGCGGTAAAACAATAGGTGAGGGAATAACTCAGAAAGAGGGTATGGAACAACCTGTGTATTACTGGGATCCTGTACTCTCGCCCAGTGGAATGACTTTTTATGCCGGTAACAAAATAGCCGAATGGAAAAATAACCTTTTTATCTGCGGTCTAAACAGCAACCATATTGCCCGGCTTACCCTTAAAGACAACAGGGTGACTGGCGAGGAACGGCTTCTGGCAAACGAAGGTCAGCGCTTTCGTGATATTACTGAGGGTGGTGACGGGGCATTATATGCGGTGACTGATGAAGGCAGGTTGTATAAAATTGCAGCTAAATAGGAACCGAATAACCGTGCGATACCCATCGGATGAGAATTGTGGAAAATTGCCCATAACGATTCATGCGTCCGGCATTCGACAGTATTGATGAACAGATAATTTATTTTGCAATAACTACCGTTCGCGTTCAATTGTAGTAGCGAGTAGAAGTACAGTTGGCAAATAGGCAACTGCGATGGCTGAGTTTTTGCGTTATTATTTAAACCTGGCAATTAACATCCAGGTTGGTTTAAAATAGCATTCAAATAACGGTTGCGACAGCACTAGAATAGCATTATCACGGGGGACACATGTACAAAAGGTAGGCTTTGGCCTGCCTTTTTACTTTAGGATACAACTTTATAAAGACGGCAAAAGCAGCCACAAAAAAAGCAGGCCCGGGGGCCTGCTTCTTTTATTAGAGAGATTGAACGGTTAGTCGAAATTCTTATTCTGTCCGGCTACTACTTCCTGGGTGTTCAGGCAACCCTTATAGGTAAGTGTGTTGGATTCTGTAAGTACGGTAGCAACAACTTTCAATTTACTTGCATTGAAGCCTGTTGTTGAGAAAGTACTGGTATGCTCGTAAATGTTGCCTTCAGTTTGAGAAGCAACGGGAATAGCATCGCCAAAGATGTCGGTGCTGGCTTTACGTAACGTCATATCGTGAATGAAGTTTGCAATAACCGGGGTAGTTCCGTATTGGGTATAAGCATTTTGTTGTTGGTAAACGAGGCCATCTTCAACCAGCATGACAACCAGTTTTAGCGGTGCACTCGTACTAACGTCGAACTTAACCTTGGTTTTCACGTTTACGGTAGTACCTGATATTGACGTTTCGAAAGCAATGCCTAACGGAGCCCTGATAGCTAATTCGGCATTAATGGTGGAAGGATTTTCATCCCACTTTACCCTTCTGCTCATGATAGCACTAGGCCAACCTGAAACACCATATTTGGTTGCCATTTGATCGTGGAACTGGTATTTAAATGGATCGCTGCTGTTGCTTGGTCCGTGTACGGCAGTCCAGATTAAATTCGGGTTGTTGTTTTTGAAGTCTTTAAGTTTAGCAGCCATACGGGTGCAATACTGGCACCATGTGCCGGTAAAGTCTTCAACCAATACTTTTCTTGTAAAGGGAGAAGTGCCTGGGGCTACCGCATTAAATGACTTTGTGGCTGTGCTTTTTCCACCTACAGTAGCCACTGCCTGGTGACCACCCACCGTACCTGTGGTGTAAATTTTTGAAGCCACGACGTTTCCATCTACTTTGATGGTAGCTGTTGCCGTAACATCTACATTGTTTTTATCCTTTACAATAAACTTTAATTCATCGAAAGCATCTGCTTTCATGGATGGTTTAGAAAGGGTGAGGTAGAAGGTGTCGCTTGCTGGCGGATTGTTGTTGTTATTATTGTTGTTATCGCCACCGCCTTTGGAGCAGGAACAGAGAAGGAGGGTTGTTGCTAAACCCGTCATAAGCAAATTAAGCTTTCTCATAATTCGTTTTGTTGAAGGAAAGTAAAAGGATTTTTATTGGAACCCAAACCTAATAAATTTTACTTTTGAAGTCAATTATTTCTTTCTATTTAATACCATCCATATGCGATTTATTGCCCTAAGCCTTGGACTGATGCTCAGTATGCAAGCAGTGTTTGCCCAAAACAGCCTGCCTGATACCAAAATGAAAACATTGAAAGGTGAAGAAGTTAGCTTCAGTAAAGTGTTAGGCAACAGCGATACCGCTGTAATCGTTAGCCTGTGGGCTACGTGGTGTGTACCCTGCATAACCGAGTTAGAAACATTGAAACATCAGTATGAAGACAGGCAGAAGGAAGCACCTTTCAAGATCGTGGCGGTGTCAGTAGATGACAGCAGGACATCCAACAGGGTTAAAAGTTTTACGAGAGGGAAGGGATGGACTTTTGATGTGTACCTTGATGTAAACAACGAGCTGAGAAGAGACCTCAACATAAGCTTTGTTCCCCACGTATTGCTGGTAAAGAATGGAAAGATTATATACCAACACAGTGGCTACACTGTAGGCGATGAGGAAGCCCTGTTTGCTGCCATTAAAGCTGCCAAGTAATCTTTGTTGTTATACTTCCCTATTACCCAAACCATGAAAAGTTTATTTTACCTCTTATTAGCTGCTATTATTTCTATTCCCGCGGTTTCCCAGCAAGTGAAAGTTCCAGGCCAATTCAGCGGAAGTTTTGAGTCGTTCACCCAGATTTACCAACCAGATTCTGCCATCAATGCATTAGTGCCGCAAGACAGAATAGGATCGAACAATTACCTGAAACTAGACTACAACTATGGCCCGTTTAGCGCCGGAGTGCAATTTGAAAGTTATTTACCTTCTGTGGCTGGATTTCCATTCATAGAAAACAAGAGTGCTCTTGTGCACCGGTATTTCAGGTATTCGAGGGAGAGGTTTTCGGTGCAGGTTGGTAACTTTTACGAGCAGTTTGGTAGCGGCCTCATCTTAAGAACCTGGGAAAACAGGCAAATAGGCATCAATAACTCGTTGGAGGGGGCCAACATCCAGGTTGAGCCGTTCAATTTTATGAAGGTCAAAGCCGTGTATGGCCGTATGCGAAAGGTGTTTGACTATTCAGCTTCTAACATCAGGGGTCTTGATGCAGAGTTTGATCTTAGCCAGTTAAGCAAGACGCCTCCTGCCATCAGGGTTATGCCCGGTTTTAGTTATGTGTCCAAATTTGAAGAATATACCGGGCCGGAAGAAAACTTTCCTACTACCATACAATCCTATTCGGGAAGGTTAAACATAGAAAGCGATTGGGTTTCTACATCTATTGAATACATCAGCAAAGGCAGCGATCCACAGTTGACCAATGGCATGAGCCGTGAGAAGGGGCATGCTTTGCTTTGGAATGCTTCAGTTACCGGCAATAATTTGGGAGTGAACCTAACCGTGAGAGAGCTTGAGAATATGCTTTCGAGAAGTGAACGTATGTCTGAAAGCATGGTTACGCTTATGAACTACGTTCCTGCCCTCACAAAGCAGCATGAGTTTCTTACGACAAATATCTACGTATACAATGCGCAGGCATTAGGAGAACTAGGGGGACAATTGGACTTCTTTTACAATTTTGAAAAAGGCTCGGCAATAGGAGGAAAACATGGCGCTAACCTGGGGATTAACCTTTCTCATTACAGTGGCTTGAAAGAGCCCGGCAAGATGTTTAGCACAGGGGGCGAAAAGTATTTCCATGATTTTAATGTGGAGCTAAAGAAGCATTGGTCTGATAAGTTGCAAACCCTGTTCCTGTATCAGAACGTTTTCTATAACAAAGCAGTGATAGAAGGAGGTTTATACGACGATGTACTTACAAATGCATTTGTAGCCAATTCTATCTATCGCCTTACAAAAACTAAAACGCTCAGGTTGCAGGCAGAACATCTTTGGACGGAGCAGGACAGGGGTAACTGGGCAGCGGCATTGGCTGAATTTAGCTTTGCACCCACCTGGATATTCACCTTGGGCGACCTCTATAACTATGGCGTTACGAAGTTGCACTATCCTTATGTGGGGGCCAGCTATACAAGAGGCGGCACTAAGATAGCTGTTACCTACGGGCGGCAGCGAGCGGGCATGTTCTGTGCAGGTGGTATATGCAGGTTAGTTCCGGCAACTACAGGATTCAATATTACATTAACGAGCAGGTTTAGTAATTAACCTGGTAAGACATAGACAGCATAAGCACTCCGGATTACCGGGGTGCTTTTTCATTTGCAGCGTATTTAGTGATTTTAAATAACAAGGATGCCGTACAAATAAGTGGTATTTTATTTCCGGATTGCGAGTAATTTTTCATTTACACAGTCCACGGCTTTTTTGTACAATGAAGGGTTTCCCCCGTTTAGCTTTGATAGAAGATGCCTGCATTCTGATAGAAAGACGTAACCAAAGTCGTCTTCATCCTCCTGCGGAAGTTCACCCGTATTGTCGATTATGTCGGCATACTTTATTGTTTGAGATGCTGCACTGGTTTTGATCAGTCGTTCTATTTCCTTTTGCTTTCTTGTCCGGCGGTTAAGCCAGGGGTAATCCTTCTTGACGTACACATCGGTGAGTTCTATAACCAATTGCATGGTGCGGGCAGCGTTACGCTCATCCATAACAGCATTAAGGAAATGCTGCATGTCTTTGGGGGTAATTGGGGTATCTTCCAGAACATCATGTAACACGGCTGCAGCCAATACAGCCAGGTCGCTAGTGTACTGCCGGCAGATCTTCATGACCCGAATGGGATGTACGATATAGCGATCGGGTGAAAACTTGCGCATCTGCTCCCCATGTGCCTCTGTTGCAAAAGCTATAACCTTATCTAAGATATCCTTCATAATGCTCCTCTCTGTATGTGAGTAACCAAATATCTTTCCGCAATGGGAGGGAAGCAGGGTGAATGGTTATCAAATGACGCCGGATTAAAGTGATATGGATAATGGATTTCCGTGTTTATCAATTGGTTAAGGGTGCAATCGTTTGAGTAGTTAAAGCCTTGCTTAACCTTTTATACGCAAACACCCACCTACTTTAGTATCCAAAACAAGTAGTTACCGTTATGCAGCTCAATAAATCGGCTTTCCCGGCCTATAGACAGTTTCCTGAAAAAGTGCTGCAGTTTGGCGAAGGCAACTTCCTCAGGTGTTTCGTAGACTGGATGTTGAATAAGTTAAACAATGAGGCAGGCTTCAATGGTTCTGTAGTTGTCGTTCAGCCCATTGCCAATGGAATAGTCAAACTCCTGAACGAACAGGATGGGCTTTATACTGTGTACCTGCGAGGATTAGCGGGAGGAGAAACAAAGAGTACTCACGAGGTGGTGAACGTTATCAGCAGAGGTGTTAATCCGTACGCAGATTTTGAAGGGTACCTGAAAACAGCAGAGCAGCCGGAAATGAGATTCGTTATCTCTAACACTACCGAAGCAGGCATCAGCTACAGCGATGCAGATAAATTAACCGATACGCCACCAGCATCTTTTCCGGCCAAGCTAGGGGTTTGGCTATACCATCGCTACAAGTTTTTTAAAGGCGATGCCTCCAAAGGAATGCACATCATTCCCTGCGAGTTAATTGAAAAGAACGGAGACAACCTAAAGGATGTTATTCACAAACTTATAGCTGCCTGGAAACTTGAAGAAGGGTTTGGTAACTGGATCAATACAGCCTGTACATTCAGTAATACGCTGGTTGACCGCATTGTTCCCGGATATCCGAGAGAAAGAATTAAGGAAATAAACGATGAGTTAGGTTATGAAGACAACCTGGTGGTTGAGGGTGAGCCCTTCCATCTTTGGGTAATACAAGCGCCTGAAAGTGTGCAGAACGAGCTACCTTTTCCTTCTATAGGCCTTGATGTACTTTATGTAAATGATATTACCCCCTATAGAACCCGAAAGGTGCGCATACTTAACGGTGCACATACAGCTTTAGTTCCGGTGGCCTATTTATACGGTTTAGAAACGGTAAGAGAATCTGTGGAGAACCCTGTGGTGGGAGAATTTATACGGGAGGTGGTGTTTGAAGAGATCATACCAACGCTAGACCTTCCTGAAGAAGAGTTACAGAAATTTGCCGCAGAAGTAATGGACAGGTTTCGCAATCCATTTATCAAACACTTGCTCATGAGCATTTCACTAAACTCGTGGAGCAAGTTTGAAACAAGAGTACTTCCTTCTTTACTGGAATACAAGCGTAGGAAGGGTATTATACCGCAGAAGCTGGCATTGTCGCTGGCTGCAACGATTGCATTTTATAAAGGAAAGCGTGGAGAAGAATCAATAGCACTAAACGATGACGCCTTTGTATTGGAATATCTTGCTAACGCATGGTTGAAGGCAGATGGCACCAAAGATGGGGTAGATAAAGTGGTAACAGAAGTGCTGTCGTTTGAGAAAATCTGGAAGCAGAACCTCAATAGCGTTGAAGGCTTGCACCATGCAGTAGCCACGCATCTATGGAATATTGAAACATCAGGTATTACGACAGCAATTAATAGCCAAAAAAGCAGCAGATTGAATGAAACAGTTGGTTAAGATAAATGAACGGGATAATGTAATTATTGCACTCCAGGGTTTTAATGAAGGAGATAATATTACAGTTGAGGGGCAACCGATAGTACTGCTTAACCCAATAGAAAGAGGACATAAGATTGCTTTGAAAGACATAGCAGAAGGCGAAGACATCATCAAATACGGGTATCCTATTGGTGTAGCTACTGCTTCCATCAGGAAAGGTGAACATGTGCATGTTCATAATGTAAAGACTAAGCTGAAAGATATATTTGATTATTCTTACAATCCTAAGCTTACGGACCCTGTTCATCCTAAAAGAGAACTTAGTTTTAATGGTTACCGGCGCAGCAATGGTGAAGTGGGCATCAGGAACGAAATCTGGATTGTGCCCACTGTAGGATGTGTAAATGGAATTGCCGAAGAAATTATACGCAACTTCAAAGCTGAGATTGGGCCACTGGAGGTAGATGACATACAGGTTTTTAAACATAACTATGGATGTTCACAATTGGGCGATGACCATCTTAATACGCGGACCATATTAGCAGACATTGCTGTGCATCCTAATGCGGGCGGAGTGCTTGTATTAGGCCTGGGTTGCGAAAACAACAAGATTGATGAATTTGAACAGACCCTTGGCGATTATAATAAGGAGCGTATTAAGTTCATTTCATCACAAAAAGTACAGGACGAGATTGCTGTAGGTGTAGAAGCATTGCAGCAACTATATGACGTGGCAAAACATGATAAGAGAGAAGCAATTCCGCTTTCTGAACTCAAAGTGGGCCTGAAATGCGGGGGGTCCGACGGATTATCGGGTATAACGGCAAACCCATTGGTGGGCTACTTCTCTGACTTCCTGATAAGCCAGGGAGGTACAACAACGCTTACAGAGGTGCCGGAGATGTTTGGTGCAGAAACAATTCTCATGAATCGTTGTGTAAACAGAGAAGTATTTGAAAAGACTGTGCATCTAATCAACGATTTTAAGCAGTACTTTATTGACCAAAAGCAGCCTATATACGAAAACCCATCTCCGGGTAACAAAGCCGGCGGTATAACTACATTAGAAGATAAGAGCCTTGGGTGTACGCAAAAAGGAGGGATAGCCAACGTTGTAGATGTATTAAAGTATGGAGAACGGCTTAAAACAAAAGGCCTTAATCTATTGAGTTCACCGGGGAACGACCTGGTTTCCACTACCGCACTTGGCGCTGCAGGATCGCATATTGTATTGTTTACAACGGGTAGAGGAACGCCGTTTGGCAGCTTTATACCCACGTTGAAAATTGCTACTAATAATGAACTCGCTAAAAACAAGCCCCATTGGATTGATTACAATGCAGGCCCGTTAGCGGAAGATAAGAGCTTTGATGAAGCCTTGGAGGAATTAATAGACAAGATAGTGCGCGTGGCAAGTGGAGAAAAGGCCAGCCATGAAAAGCATGGATTTAGAGAAATAGCCATTTTCAAAAGCGGAGTTACATTGTAACCCGTTTTGTTGGATATAGATGAAGCACTGCTGTACGGCAGTGCTTTTTTTGTGTAATGGAAACAAAGATTATTTTCTTAGCAGGTACCTAAAGCCTATTCCTACGTTACCAAGCGAACCTGTAGATAAACTTGAACCCAGGGAGAAAGAATTGTGTTTCATATCACTTCCTGAAAAGAAATCTGTTTTTGTGGTTGAATACCGGGCGAACAGTATGTCGTTGAGTGATAGGTCAAGAAGAAAACGCTCGCTAACCCGGAAGCTAATACCAGGAGTAAGACCGACACCGAAGTAGTAGCCTGTGTTCTTTACAGCGGGGGTAGGTGGAGTTTTCTGTTCACCGGTTTGGTATCCTGCCGTTAGCGAGCCTGCCATTGTGAAGTAGAAGTTGTTTGTTAGCTTGCTGAAACGTTGAACCATGCCGTTTATACTTATGCCGTGTAAAGTATGCTTCTGGTCTCCTGGAGTTGTTTTAGTTGTTTGGTAGGTATAGCCCAGGCCAATGCCATATAAGAGCTTCTCATTTTTAAACCATGCAACGCGAGGTTCAACGCTAATGGATGTAGACCTATGAAGGTCTAATGCTTGTTTTGTTTCAGAACGGTTTAGAGAGATGTTTCCGCCTAATAGCACCTGGCCTTTCTTGAACTGTGCATTTGCCGATACGGTTAAAACCAATAGCCCAATAACAATTAATTTTTTCATGGTTTGCAGTTTTTAGTATGAAGTAAAGTTCGTCAGCCTTTTGGTTATGGCGGCTGAATTAACTTTTTGTAAACTGTTCCCTTTCTTTGTAGATATGCCTAACAACACCTCTCCCCATATACTAGGAACAGCTTCTAATCTTTTGGGATTTTGCCTTGTTGTTCTAACAGCAATTCATTTCACTAACAAACCTGCAGAGTCGTTTGTAGATGAAGCAACGGCCGGTATTGCATTACTTCTTTTGTTTTCCGCAATCCTATCGTTCAGTGCTATTCGAACCACTAAGTCGCATCATGCGCTACGCATGGAAAAGTGGGCTGATTACCTTTTTATGACCGCGTTGGCGGGCATCTTCCTCATTATTTTGGTGGTTATCGTCTTTTATGTTGGTGGTTAACACGAACTTTATTGCATGGCGCTACACACTGTAGCACCAGAAAAATGAAACAGCCACTTTCTACCTCAGTTCATCAATCTTCAGGAAGTCCTGGTCAGTGTAATCCAGGTTCTCTCCGGCCATAGCCCATATGAAACTGTAGCTGGCAGTGCCTGCCCCGCAGTGAATGCTCCATGGAGGAGAAACGATAGCTTCTTCGTTACCTATAAAGATGTGACGGGTTTCTTTTGGTTCTCCCATCAGGTGAAGTACTTTCTGCCCTGCAGGAAGATCGAAATAGAAGTAACTTTCCATTCGGCGAAGGTGTACATGCGCAGGCATGGTATTCCATACACTGCCCGGTTTAAATTGGGTATAGCCCATTACAAGCTGGCAGCTTTTTAATCCATCAGGGTAAATGTATTTATTTATCGTTCTATGATTCGCTGTTTCTGCAGATCCCATCTCTACAGGCGTGGCCTGGTCTGCACACATCAATTGAGCAGGATATGCTGCATGAGCCGGGCAGCTAAAGAGGATAAATTTGGCGCCTTGCCCGCTGAATAGTACTTCTTTGGTGCCTTTTCCGAGGTAAAGACAATCAGCCTTGCTTAGTGTAAAAACTTGCCCATCTGCAGATACCGTTCCTTGCCCGCCGATATTTAGCAAGCCCATTTCTCTTCTTTCAAGAAAGTAGTCGCTTTTTAGTCCAGGGTAGGTTTCCAGCTTTAATGGTTCGTCGGCCGGTGCTGCAGCACCTATCATCATACGGTCGTAGTGGGTGTAGGTACAATTTATACGTCCTTCCTGCACTAATCCTGTTATAAGGAAGTTCTGTCTGATCTCCTCAGTAGAATAGCGGGCAAAATCAAGGGCTCGCACAGCATCTATTTGTTTCATTGCAACAAACATGTTTAGGCCAAACTTATTGAAATAAACAGCGATCGCAAATCCGGGAAATGAAACATTGCGCAAACGATGCCTTGCATAGCGGTGGTGTTGGTTACACAAAGATTGAAAAACAATAATATCAGGTACGTTATTTGCAAAAGAATACGGCTGTTCGGGCATCATCTGCCAAAAACCAAACTCATTTACATGCTTCGTTCAATAAAAAAGCTGTTAGTCGCTAACAGGGGCGAGATCGCCATAAGAATACTCCGTGCCTGTACCGAATTAGATATTGCTACGGTAGCCATCTACACCTACGAAGACCGTTACTCGCTTCACCGCTATAAAGCAGACGAGGCATACCAGGTGGGGGAGGATGACGACCCGTTAAAGCCATACCTTGACATTGAAGCCATCATAAGGATTGCAAAAGACTGTGGGGCAGAAGCCATCCACCCCGGATACGGGTTTCTTTCAGAGAACTCAAATTTTGCTTCGCGTTGTCGCGAGAACAACATTGTTTTCGTGGGGCCGGACTCCGAAGTAATGCAGCAGCTTGGTGATAAGGTGCTTGCTAAGCTTAAAGCCAGGGAAAACAATGTGCCGCTGATAGAGAGCAGCCAGGTTGCCCTGGAGACACTTGACGCTGCAGCAAAAGAAGCCAAACGGATTGGCTTTCCATTGATGCTTAAGGCTGCAGCCGGAGGGGGTGGGCGAGGTATGAGAGTGATACGGAGCGAAGCGGATTTAGAAAAAAGCTATGAAGAGGCCAGGCGGGAAGCAAAAAACGCATTTGGAGATGATACGGTTTTTTTAGAAAAATTTATTGAGGAGCCGAAGCATATAGAAGTTCAGATTGTAGCCGACCGGCATGGTAATGTAATGCATCTTTTTGAGCGCGACTGCTCCGTACAACGCAGGTTTCAGAAGATTGTAGAAGTTGCCCCGGCGTATAGTCTTCCGCAGAGTATAAAGTCGCAAATTCATGAATATGCGGTTAAAATATGCCGGAGTGTTGGATATAATAACGTGGGTACGGTTGAGTTCCTGGTTGATAAATCAAACAATATCTACTTTATCGAGGTTAATCCCCGCATACAGGTTGAACATACCGTCACAGAAATGATTACTGGCGTTGACATCGTTAAGACCCAGATCCATATTGCAGAGGGCCATAAACTTGACGGTGAGGTTATCAATCTCAAGCCGGAAAACATTAAACAGAATGGCTGTGCTATTCAATGCAGGTTGACTACGGAGGATCCTGAAAATGACTTCATGCCCGACTACGGGACCGTTTTAGCTTATAGAAGTGCTGAAGGATTTGGGATTAGGTTAGATGAAGGAAGTGTTTACAATGGGGTGCATATATCACCTTTTTTTGACTCTTTATTGGTAAAGGTTACTGCCCATTCCGCTACGCCTGAAGATGCTGCTGCCAAATTAAAGCGAGCCTTATTAGAGTTTAGAATAAGGGGCGTTAAGACCAATATTCGGTTCCTTCTAAATATTATCCAACACCCTGAATTTATTGCCGGTAATGCTACAGTAAACTTCCTGCAACAATACCCGGAGATATTCACCTTCGAGAGGTTAAAGGACAGGGGAACCAAGATTTTAAAGTATCTGGCAAACGTTTCGGTGAATGGTCACCCTGATGTGGTAAACCCGGATAAGGGAAAAGTATTCGAGAAGCCACATGTGCCGCATTATGACCCAACACGTCCTGTTGAACAAGGAACGAAACAGCTGCTTGATAGTAAAGGCCCGGAAGGGCTGGCAGATTGGCTAATAAAGGAAAAGAAGATTCATTATACAGATACAACTTTTCGTGATGCACATCAATCCTTATTGGCTACCCGGTTTCGGACCATTGATATGCTGAGGGTGGCAAAGGCGTTTGCGCAAAGCTTTCCGCAAACATTTAGTATGGAAGTATGGGGAGGTGCAACCTTTGATGTTTGTATGCGGTTTCTATACGAAGACCCCTGGAAGCGCTTGCAGTTGTTTAGAGAAGCAATTCCGAATGTACTGCTGCAAATGCTGTTACGCGGTGCAAATGCTGTGGGATATAAAGCTTATCCTGACAACCTTGTGGAAGAATTCGTTGTGAAGAGTTGGGAGCATGGGATAGATGTGTTTCGAATTTTTGACTCGCTCAACTGGATGGGCAATATGGAAAAAAGCATAGATGCTGTGCGTACACGTACTAAAGCAATAGCTGAAGTAGCAATTTGTTACACTGGTGATATCCAAAATCCGAAGAGAACCAAGTACACACTTGATTATTATAAAAAATTTGCAAAGGAGATAGAGGATAGCGGCGCACATATACTGGCAATTAAGGACATGAGTGGCTTGCTGAAGCCTATGGCCGCATACGAGTTGATAGGTGAATTGAAACAGGTACTTAAGATACCAATTCACTTGCATACCCACGATACTTCTTCACTGCAGCCCGCTACCTACCTTAAAGCAATAGAAGCGGGAGTAGATGTTATAGATTGTTGCATGGGAGCGGTAAGCGGACTCACTTCACAGCCGAATTTTAATGCTGTTGTTGAAATGATGAGGTTCCAGGATCGTGAAAATCCTTATAATATAGAGGAACTGAACAGGCACTCGAACTATTGGGAGGTGGTGAGGGAATACTATTATCCTTTTGAAAGCGGCTTAAAAGCCAGCAGTGCCGAGGTATTTACGCATGAGATTCCCGGAGGACAGTATTCTAACCTAAAGCCGCAAGCGGCCAGCATGGGACTGGGCGATAGGATGGAGGATATTAAAAAGGCTTATGCGAACGTAAATGAATTGTTTGGTGATATTGTAAAGGTAACCCCCAGTAGCAAGGTAGTAGGCGATATGGCGTTATTTATGGTCACAAATAATTTGACCAACGACGATATCTGGGAGAAGGGTCATACATTATCTTTTCCTGAAAGTGTTCAGTCCTTGTTTAAAGGGGATATCGGCCAACCGCCAGGCGGTTTCGATCCAAACCTGCAACGGATTATTCTTAAAGATATCGAGCCCTATAGTGACAGGCCCAATGAGCATTTGAAACCGATCGACTTTGAAAAGGAGTTTGATGCCATCAAGAAAAAATTCGATGAACATGTTAGTTACACAGACATGCTTTCCTACCTGCTCTATCCTAGAGTGTTCGAGGAATTCCATAAAATGAGAATGGAGTATGGAGCTCTATGGAAGGTACCCACTATAAACTTCTTTTATGGTCTTCAAAGCAATGAAGAAACAACAATAGAAATAGACAAAGGCAAAAATATACTCGTTCGGTTACTTACTATAAGTGAACCGGATAGTCACGGCGTCCATAAGGTATTTATGCGCCTGAACGGTCAGACCCGTATCATAGAAGTGCAAGACAAAGCCGTAAAGAATATTGCACACGTAAATAGGAAAGCGGATAAAAACGATCCTAAACAGGTAGCTGCTCCTTTACAAGGTAAAATATCTCAGATGTTGGTTAAAACGGGAGACCCTGTAAAAGCTAATCAACCCTTGTTTGTTATTGAAGCAATGAAAATGGAGACTACTATCGCAGCCGTAGCGCAAGGTAAAGTAGAGGAATTAGTGCTTGCCCCGGGCTCAATGGTAAAGAGCGGTGACCTTGTGTTGACGTTGGCCTGAGGATAAAGAAGGCTACAGGATAGCAAACGGACTATTTTGGAATGCATTTATTCATTATTTGGGTATTCCGCGTGCAGGTTTTTCCTAAATTAGCCAAAATTATTTGAGAGAGGAATGGAGTTGCAGGCGAACAAAGCTGAAGAGCAGAATTTACCTAAATATAAGTTGTCTGAAGAGGAAGAGAAAAAGGAAATACTCAGGCACTATAGGGCACTGTTAAGAAGCCTTAAGCATAAGCTAAAGCGAAGCGATAAGGAGATGATCCGGACAGCTTTTGAGATGGCAGTCAATGCTCATAAAACTATGCGGCGGAAAAGCGGTGAACCTTATATACTGCATCCCCTTGCTGTTGCCCAGATTTGCGTTGAAGAAATTGGACTGGGTATCAGAAGCACCATTTGCGCCTTGCTGCACGATACTGTCGAGGATACCGATATTACACTAGAAGATATTGAACGGGAGTTCGGTAACGAAATAGCCCGTATTGTAGATGGTCTTACCAAAATTTCAAATGTAATAGACACGAATACCAGCCAACAGGCTGAAAATTTCAAGAAAATCCTATTAACGCTTACAGATGATCCCAGGGTGATACTTATTAAACTCGCTGACCGTCTTCATAATATGCGAACGCTTGACTACATGAAGCGAGATAAGCAATTAAAGGTGGCGAGCGAAACCGTTTGGGTATACGCGCCGCTCGCGCACCGCATGGGGTTGTACAGTATCAAGACTGAGATGGAAGATCTTTCCATGAAGTACCTTGAACCGGAAGCGTACCGTTCTATTGCAAAAAAACTCGCAGAAACTAAGCGGGAGCGCAGCCGATACATAAACGAGTTTATCAGGCCGATTAAGGAAAAGTTGATGCGTGGCGGGTTCAAATTTGAACTTTATGGCAGGCCAAAAAGTATCCACTCCATATGGAACAAAATGAAGAAAAAAGGAGTGGAGTTTGAAGAGGTTTATGACCTTTTTGCCATTCGGGTGATACTTGACTCAACTTCAGAAAAAGAAAAAGAAGACTGCTGGAAAGTCTATTCTTTCATCACGGATGAATATACCCCTTCTCCCGAGCGTTTAAGAGACTGGCTTAGCAACCCCAAAGCAAACGGCTATGAGGCCCTGCATACAACGGTAATGGGGCCCCAGGGAAAATGGGTGGAAGTGCAGATTCGTTCCAAACGAATGAATGAAATAGCCGAAAAAGGGCTTGCGGCTCACTACAAATACAAAGAAGAGAGAAGCGATGAAGACAGGTTTGATAAGTGGTTTGGGCAAATACGGGAGGTTATCAGTAACCAGGATACAGATACAGTTGACTTTCTGCAGGATTTCAAAACCAGTTTTTTGGCCGAAGAAATCTACGTTTACACACCAAAAGGTGACGTTAAGATGTTGCCTGTTGGATCAACGGCATTGGATTTTGCCTTTTCTATTCACTCTGCAATTGGTAGCAGGTGTATTGGTGCAAAGGTGAATCATAAGCTGGTGCCAATCAGCCATAAACTACGAAGCGGTGATCAGATTGAAATTATCACCAGCAACAAACAAAAGCCAACCGAAGACTGGCTGCAAACAGTGGTTACAGCCAAAGCTAAGAGTAAGATTAAAGATGCACTGAAAGAAGAAAAACGGAAAGTTGCGGAAGACGGCAAGTACATTGTACAGCGCAAATTAGAGGGAATGGGCGCTTCCTTCAATCAACATAATATAGACGAGTTGGTTGCTTTTTACAAAGTGATGTCGCAACTCGATCTATTCTACAATGTTGCCACCCGGCAGAACGATTTGAAGGAGCTTAAGGAGTTCAAAGTGTTGGGAGACAAACTTGAGCCGCCACGTCCAAAACATGAGCCTAAAGTAGAGTACCAGGAGATAAAGCACATTCCAAGCAAGAAGGATTCTGAACTCATCATATTTGGAGAAAGCAGCGATAAGATTATGTATTCGCTGGCTAAATGTTGCCATCCCATACCTGGAGATGATGTTTTTGGCTTTGTAACGAGCGGGAAGGGGCTTGTGATTCATAGAACCGGGTGTCCTAATGCAGCCCAGTTGTTAGCAAACTACAGCCATAGAATAGTAAAAACGAAATGGGCTAAAAACAAGGAAATATCCTTCTTAACCGGCCTGAAAATAATAGGAGTAGATGATGTTGGGGTAGTAAATAAGATCACAACCGTGATTAGCGAAGATATGAACGTCAATATTTCCGCTATTTCGATTGAGTCCAGGGAAGGGCTGTTTGAAGGTATTATCAAAGTCTTCGTTCACGACAAGGATCAATTGGACGAGTTAGTTGAAAGACTGAAAAAGCTCAATGGTATTCAAACCGTAGACCGGTTTGAAACCGATGAAAAGATGCCGCATTAGAAAAGATATATGGCCGGGTATTTCATGATAATTGGATAGGTCTGTTATAAAAAAAGAGTATAACGGTTTGCGTTATACTCCCTGAAATTCTTTAAGGCATCATTTACATGGAAAACATAAACGCGCAAATGCTAAGAACGATAGCCCATACTACTCTGATGGCTCCCCTGGAATTGTTAAACATATACCCTCCTGTTAGGCCGGTATATAAGCAATAACAGTGCCTACAGTTGTAGCTCCTTTCGTATAATATCCGGCAAATTGGTATTGAACTATATTGTTGAAATATGTCGCTTAAATTAAATCGTTCAAAGTTTGGTGATGATGCTAATCTGGGGAATGTGCTTTCTAAACCACAAGCAGAGCAGTTACTTGATGAATGGGTTCCGAATGACAGGCTTAAACTGCACATGAAACAAGTGGGCTACCTAATGCGATGTTGGGCACTGGAAGTAGAAGGACTTGATGAAGTTGAGGCATGGAAGTGGGAACTTGCCGGATTGTTGCATGATGCTGACTGGGAAAAGTGGCCTGAACTGCACTGCAGTAAAATTATAGAGGAATTGGAGCAGCGAAGTGTAGATCCGTATATTATACGGGCAATTGCATCCCATGGGCCTTCCCACTTTGGGGTAGAACCTGAAACAAAAATGGAGAAGATGTTATATGCTTTTGATGAACTTTCCGGATTGATTCATGCGTATTCCCTTATGCGTCCGGGTGGTTATGAAGCCATGGATGTAAAAGGTGTACAAAAGCGCCTCAAGGAAAAAAGCTTTGCAGCGAACGTTTCACGCAGCGATATTGACGACGCATGCCATAGGGCAGGATTAGAACTCAAAGAATTGATAGCGTTTGTCATCTCGCGGCAAGCTAAAGTAGGTTTGCAACAAGACGGCTAATTATATACTGCGGGAAAGGTAAGAGCCTGTAATCCAGTTAAGTGCAGCTTTTTCGCTTCGTATATCGGCAGGCATTTCCCTTATTTTTTGTTCAATAGCGTGTACCCGTTCCAGGGAGATATTCTCATCTATTGAACTAGCAAAATAATTTATAAGGAAGAGCACTTGTTCGCCATCTTTTGGATTGAAAGCGCATCTCGTTGGCGTCGACGATCTTTGTGATGTGGATATCCAATTATAATCTGTTAAGCTAAGATCTGTTTTTGCAAATGTAATTGTGTCTACCATAGTAAGTCAGGGCATGAATGCGGGATGAGTGATTTTTTACAGCGCATTTACCCTTCATTGTTACGCAATAAGCAAGCCATATAAAAGTTCCCCGGTTTTTAAAACAAACGAGCCGCTGTTTTGGCAGCGGCTCGTCAGATTATAAAAGATTGGCTATAGCCTGTCCATTATATTATCAACAATGCCATATTTGATCGCTTCCGTGGCATCCATCCAATAGTCTCGATCAAAGTCTTTCATTACTTTTTCATAAGTCTGTCCACAATTCTTAGCTAAAAGTTCTGCACCCATTTTTTTGGTCTTCTCAATTTGTTCAGCCTGAATTTCTATATCTGCGGAGGTTGCTCTTAAGTAACCGCCAAGGCTTGGCTGATGGATCATTACTTCACCGTGAGGATAAATAAAACGGCGGCCTTTAGCGCCAACGCTCAATAATATAGAACCCATGCTGGCAGCAAGGCCCATACATATGGTGCTTACGGGAGATGATATAAGCTCAATGGTATCGTAAATAACCATTCCGCTGGTAACCATTCCGCCCGGACTGTTGATGAAGAACCTAATTTCCTTACCAGGATTATCTGCTTCCAGGAGCAGTAGTTTAGTTACCACTTCTTTAGCTGACCTGTCATCTACTGCGCCCCATAAGTAAACTTCCCTTTTTTCAAGAAATAGTTTCTCCATTTTCTTTAGGAGATACTGGCTTTTATCTTCTTTGTCTGGTTTCCCTATTTCTTCCTCAGGGTCAGTTTCCGGCTCCTCATTAAGTTTATAGGGTTTGGTCAGGTATTCTTTATTAAGCATAATTAAGTTGTTGTTTAATTATAACAAATCAGATTTTTTCTCTTTGCGGGTGTTCTTTAGTAGTACTTCATCTACTACACCATAGGTTTTCGCTTCTTCAGCAGTCAACCAATAATCTCTATCGCAATCTACAGCAACCTTATCAAGTGGCTGCCCGGTATGGTTGCTGATGATTTCATACAACTCCTGCTTTATCTTCCTTATTTCTCTGGCAGTTATTTGAATGTCGGTAGCTTGGCCGCCAATTGCGCCGCTTGGCTGATGCAACATTACCCTGCTATGTTTAAGTGCGGTTCTTTTACCGGTAACACCTGCACATAGCAATACCGCGCCCATACTGGCTGCCATGCCCGTGCAAATGGTGGCTACATCGGGGCCAATAAATTGCATAGTGTCATAAATACCCAATCCTGCGTAAACACTTCCGCCGGGGCTGTTGATATACATTTGAATATCACGCACCCTGTCGGTGCTTTCTAAAAACAAAAGCTGAGCGGTTACAATGTTTGCTACATAATCATTGACGGCTTCGCCCATAAAAATAATCCTGTCCATCATAAGACGACTAAAAACGTCCATACTAGCCACGTTCAATGGGCGCTCCTCAATGATATATGGAGTTAAGTTAGTTATTTGATGGCTCTTGTAACTATGAAGCGTAGCACTGCTAATACCTCTGTGTTTTACAGCGTAATCCTGGAATTCCTTTTCCAAATCCATGTTGTGTGATTTATGCGATGAAGGTAAGTTATTTATAAATGAAACCTTTTAACCAAATACCATGCAAAGTATTGTAAAGCAGTCAAAAGGGCAGCTTTGTCGGCTATTTTCCAATGCCGCTAAAATGGAGATGCGTCGTTTTTGTCAGGCAGATCATACAGATTCATAGATTCTGAAAATCGCCTAAGATGATGGTACCCTTATTTGCATAAGTTATCCGTAAAAGATGGCAGCTCTATAGATTTGAAAACATGCTTCAGCAGGCCTAAGGATAAACGGGTATGTATGAGTAGGCGAAGAACGAATGGAAGCTGAGGAGTGAAGGAGAGAAAGCAGCAGTTACTTGCTGCTTTCTCTAATGAGCTATTACTCCTTTGAAATATTACTATTGGAATCCACATCTGATTTAGGTACTATGACAGAATCGTTAAGGATTGTTGTGGAATCAGTAATGCTGCCGCCCTCGTCAATTGGAGCATCCTCTGAGGTGTCTGTGGTCATTTCGTTCGCTTCTTCGTTATCGTTGTCGCACGCTGTAAATACAAGTGCAAGGCTCATTGCCAGAAATAATCTTCTCATTCTATTTCGTTTGAGAAATACCCGCTAATTGAATGCCACCCTGCAGAAAGGGTGGGGAAGAGGCTCCTCATCTTTGTGCACTATAGCCTTTTTTAGCCTTTTTCCTTTTATGTTCATATTTTCATATCAATATGCATGGTTTTTGCAAATCATCTAACTATTTTTAACACGTAAACTCCAATTCATACATCTCAATCAAACATCATGAAAAAAACACTCTTACTTTCTTCCTTCGCTTTGTTACTTTGGGCATGCGGTGGAGGCGAACACAAACCCGTTGACCCTACAACCGATAATGTTCCTGCTGAGGGGTCTGCACCTGCCCAGGACAATACAAGCGCATCAGGTGGCGCAAATGCAAACGCTAAGGGCTTCGGAAAGTTCGATAAAGTTGATCTTCCTGACAAACTTGATCCTGCAATGGCCAAAAAAGGAGAAGACGTTTATAAAATGAAATGCGCTTCCTGCCATAGAACAGATGATAAGAAATTAGTTGGTCCAGGCTGGGCTGGCGTTACTAAAAGGAGAACCCCTGAATGGATCATGAACTTTGTTACAAACGTGGATGAAAACCTTGAAAAAGATGAGGCATCTAAGCAAATGCTGGAAGAGTGTTTAGTAAGAATGCCAAATCAAAACCTCAGTGACGATGATGCGCGCAATACTTTAGAATATATGCGTCAAATTGATGGAGTAAAATAATAAAACCAAAACATTTTCATTATGAGAAACATCAAATTCTTTATGCTCCTGTTGGGGGGCATAGCAATGCTGCCTGCATGCAGGCCAGATAATAAAAGTGATAATACTGTTTCCGGAGATGCGGCGTCACTAGCATATGTAGCCCCCGGAAAACACGACGAGCTATATAATTTTGCTTCAGGTGGTTTTAGTGGACAGGTTGCTGTCTATGGCCTTCCTTCAGGCAGATTGCTTAGAGTTATTCCTGTGTTTTCAGTGGATCCTGAAAAGGGATATGGTTATAGTGAAGAAACCAAAGCGATGCTGAACACCACGAACGGCTTTGTTCCCTGGGATGATTCACACCATCCCAAGCTTTCTCAAACCAATGGAGAAAGTGATGGCCGTTGGTTATTTATCAACGGAAACAATACGCCTAGAATAGCACGCATCGACCTCAAGACTTTCAAAACGGCTGAAATTATTGAGATTCCTAATAGCGCAGGTAACCACTCTTCGCCATATTTAACTGAAAATACGGAATACGTTATTGCGGGTACTCGTTTTAGCGTGCCGTTGGGCGATAACCAGGATGTGCCTATCAGCTCTTATAAGGAAAACTTTAAAGGAACCGTTAGCTTTCTTAGTGTAGATAAAACTAGCGGCCGAATGAATATTGCATTCCAGATACTTACTCCAGGTGTAAACTTTGATTTGAGTGCAGGTGGAAAAGGCCCTAGTCATGGTTGGTTTTTCTTTAGCTGCTACAATGCTGAAAAAGCTAACTCTCTGCTCGAAGTAAATGCTTCGCAAGGGGACAAAGACTTTATTATGGCAGTAAACTGGAAGAAAGCTGAAGAGTACATTAAAGCAGGCAGGGGAAAGAAGGTGAAAACGCAATACATCCGTAACCATTGGGACGAAAAGACGCATAATACAGTATCTGAAACGCTTACCGAGGTTCTTCAATTGGATCCCGTTGAACTTAAGGACATCTGTTATATGATTCCATGCCCTAAGTCACCGCATGGAGCTGATGTAGATCCTACTGGCCAGTATATTGTAGGTAGCGGCAAGCTCGCTGCATTGCTGCCCGTATTTTCATTTGAGAAATTACAACAGGCTATTGCAAACAAGGCTTTTGATGGTGAATACGATGGCATACCGGTAATTAAATACGAAGCCGCGTTGCATGGCGAGGTAAAGAAGCCAGGCCTTGGACCTTTACACACCGAGTTTGATGCTAACGGCAACGCTTACACTTCATTTTTTGTGTCCTCTGAAATAGTAAAATGGAATATCAAGGAGCTTAAAGTGTTGGATAGAGTGCCTACTTATTATTCTATTGGACACCTGATGGTGCCCGGTGGCGATACAAGAAAACCTTACGGTAAGTACGTTGTAGCTTACAATAAGATAACTAAAGATCGCTATTTACCCGTAGGGCCGGAGTTGCCTCAGAGCGCTCAACTATATGATATCTCGGGCGAAAAAATGAAGCTTATACTTGACTTCCCTACTATTGGAGAACCTCACTATGCCCAGGCGATTGCTGCCGATAAAATAAAGCCTAATTCGGTAAAGATTTATAAACTGGAAGAAAACGCGCACCCCTACGTTTCTAAAGGGGAGGGTCAGAGCAAAGTAGTAAGAGAAGGCAATAAAGTTCACGTTTATGGCACCGCCATCAGGAGCCACTTCGCGCCGGATAACATCGAAGGTATCAGGGTGGGGGATGAGGTTTATTTCCACGTAACTAATCTTGAACAGGATTGGGACATTCCGCATGGTTTTGCCGTAAAACATGCAAATACCGCTGAGCTGCTCATCATGCCCGGTGAAACTGCAACACTCAAGTGGGTCCCAAGTAAACCAGGTGTTTATCCCTTCTACTGTACCGATTTCTGTAGTGCGTTGCACCAGGAAATGCAAGGTTATATAAGGGTTTCACCGGCGGGTAGTAGCGTTCCGCTTACGTTTAGTACGGGAGGCAGCACAACAGGCGCAGGTGATGCTAAATAATTGTTGATCCACTTTCTAAAATAGGCCGCCCTGCCGCAGCAGGGCGGTTTTCTTTTATGCATTTGCGTCAAGTAATTAGGTCAAACACTTTCCCGCATTGATAATCAACAATCTATTCCAATCTACTCTTCAATTGTTCCGATTTTCCATATCCAACTACTTCGGCCGGCATTTCCTTCTTGTTTCATTTAAAAACGGGGTCTCAATTAGGTCTAAAGCGGGTCTGCAGCGTATCTACAGCGTATCTACAGCGTATCTGCAGCGTTTTTAACAGGATGCAACTCCGAGGTAACCTTTATGTTAACCCTAGGTAAACTCGTGGTCAGGCCGCTATAAATCGGTTAGTGAAGTGCCCTAAAGCTTTGGGATACCCGTTACCTGTTCCAAAAACTTAATATGTCCCCTTTTCCATGTTAACAGCGCTTTCGTATATCTTCGGGCGGCAATGGAGCAAAGCAACATCTTTAAGGGGTTCATCATTTTAGTGGAAGACGATGCCGCATTAGCAGAAACTATTGAAACGGTATTAACCAGGGCCGGACATGAAGTGGCCGTAGCGGTGGATTCACACGAGTTGTTTACGCTTCTTGATGCCCGGCTTCCAGACCTTATTGTATCAGATGTAAGGCTCGGCATTGAAGATGGAAAAGAACTCTGCCTTCAAATAAAGCTCAACCCCAGGTATAAGCACATTCCTGTACTGCTTACAACAGCATTTAGCCTAACAGACTGGGAAGTAGATTCTTTTATGGCCGATGCTTACCTTCCAAAACCCTTCGAAATAAGTGACCTGGAAACGCAGGTCAGCAGGTTATTGCAGAAATATAAAAAGCAGGTTTAGTTTGATTGTTCCCGCCTCATTATTTCTGCTATCATTCTATTTAAACGTTCTTCACCTGTACGTTCCTGCAACTCCTGGATGGTAGAATGGAAGCGGAGCTTTCCGTCTTGCATATAAATAACCTCCGATGTAAGATCATCAAGATCGCTTAGTACGTGGGAAGTAATGAGGATAAGCTTTCCTTTTTCTTTTTCTTTCCTAATCTTGTCCTTTAGTTTTTCTACGGATAACGGATCTAGCCCTGCTGTCGGTTCATCCAGGATGAGAACTTGTGGATTGAAAAGGAACGCAATGCAAGCGCTCACTTTCTGACGGGTTCCGCCAGAGAGAGAACGCATACTCTTGTTTTGAATGGAAGGAATATCGAACTCCCGGATCAGGTCCTCATCATATTCGGTTTGGTGTTGCCTGATCTCTCTCATCATGCTAAGTACCTGCTGTACAGTCATATTTTCGGGAAATCGGCTTATTTGGGGCATATAACCAATATTACTCCGATAAGACCAATGGTTCCTGACCGTTTCGCCATTTACGAGAATATCGCCTTTTGTAGGAATTACTAACCCCAGGATACTCTTGATAAGCGTCGTTTTACCAGAGCCATTAGGGCCAATTAATGCAATGGTTTGGCCCTTATTTA
Organism: Bacteroidota bacterium; assembly: GCA_023433265.1. Taxonomy (GTDB): domain Bacteria; phylum Bacteroidota; class Bacteroidia; order Chitinophagales; family Chitinophagaceae; genus JAEZDR01. Next base: position 23,973 of record JAEZDR010000189.1, read on the forward strand.
GTTTAAGAGAGATACTGTTTAAAGCCGTGAATTTTCCGTATTTCTTTACCAGTTCTTTTAATTCAATCATGATATCATCCGGTCAAACATTGGGTTACGCCTTTAACCCAGCGTGATTGGATGGCAAACCTACCAAAAGCTAAGGAGATGTACCTGCTTTAGATCATAAACGGTCATAAGTTTAGCTGTTATTGAGGGGGCTGCAAATAAACAAACCCCACCTGAGAAAGGTGAGGTCTTATCTAATCCATCGCCCCAAAAAAAGCTGGTTAATTTCACCCTTTACGGGTGCACAGTTCATCCCATAAGTAGTAATAAGCCGATATAAAGAATCGCAAAGGCTATTAAACGCTGCCCCGTTTTAAATTTTAAGGTTTTTCAGGCTGCGCTGCTTTCACAATATTCCGGATTACAGTATCCAGCTCTTTAGCGGATTCGTCAAGTATACTAACGTATTCGGGTGTATACCTCGATTCATCGGACTTTATTAGTTCAAGTGCACCCAGGATATTTGCGAGGGGGCGCCGTACCACATGAGATTGCATCCAAACAAGCTCTTTGAGCCTGGTGTCTGTATCAATTTCTTTTTGAACATTGGTGAACACTACAAAAGAGTCGGCGATCCCTTCAATGTTAATCTTGTAGGTGTAGCATCGTATAAAAAACTTATTTGCCTGGCTATTACTGGCAAGCAATAAATATTGGTTAGAGATTTCACCGGATCCTTCGGGCTTTGCGTTTTTAAAGCTCCTTCCATCTGCCAGTATCTCATCAAAAGTGAGTGCTTTAAATTCTGTTTTAGTGTAGCCGAACAACTTACAGGTAGCCTGGTTGGCGGCAAGAAATTGTAAGGTTTCCTCATTATAAACTGCCAGGCAAACAGGGCTGTGTTCGAAAAAACTGCGAAACCTAAGCTCGGTCTTCCTTATCTCTTTGCGATTGAAAAGGAGTAGCAGGTAAAGAGCAAAGGCAGTCACGAATACAAACAAGAAACCTTTTATTGTTTGCCAGTTTACTTCCTTCTGGCCAGGTAATGTATCCAAAATATAGTCTGAGACGGCTATCCAGCAGCAACCAATGGCGAGGTAGTATAATGCTATCCTTACTGGATATTTGCTCATAATGAGTACGGTTTCCGTAATTGAATTTAAAGGATTTATGATAAAGAAGCGCAAACCATTGAGATGTTTTTCAGAAGAAGCAAATATCTTCGAAGTTGGATTCAAGAAATACCAAATAACACGGATAAACTATGACACTAGAGCAACGCATAATGGGAGAGATGAAAGAGGCGATGAAATCAAAGAACGAAGGAGCATTGCGCGGACTGAGGGCGATAAAAGCGGAAATTATTAAGGCTAAAACTGAACCTGGTGCTAACGGAGAGATTAATTCTGACACCGAGATGAAGCTTTTACAGAAGTTGGTGAAGCAGCGCAAAGACTCGCTGGAGATATTTGAGCAACAAAAAAGGGAAGACCTTGCGACAAAAGAGAGAGAAGAGATTGAAATTATAGAACGTTTTTTACCAAAGCAGCTTTCTGAAGAGGAATTGAAGGCTGAGCTCAAAACTATAATCACAGAAGTAGGCGCTTCATCTGCTGCGGATATGGGAAAGGTGATGGGGACGGCAACAAAAAGGTTAGCCGGGCGTGCGGATGGAAAAGCTATTTCTACTGCTGTAAAAGAGATGCTTGGATAGGCCTCCAGAGAGATTTACTACATGTTTTTAGATGCGCTTTTCGTTTTGTTGATGGTGCTTGCTGCCTGGAAAGGATATAGGCAAGGCTTAGTTGTTGCCTTGTTCTCGTTCATTGCCATTGTGGTAGGGTTGGCGGCGGCTATGAAGTTTTCTTTAACCGTGGCAGAATGGCTGGCGCATCACACCAGTATTAACTCCACAGTACTTCCGGTGCTGGCTTTTGTTGTGATTATTCTTGTGGTGGGGCTACTCATTAGGATAGGAGCTAAGCTTATTCAAAAGGGGCTGCAATTCGCCTTACTTGGGTGGGTGGACAAGTTAGGTGGGATTGTATTGTATGCATTGGGCTATGCTATTATTCTAAGTGTAATTGTATTCTACAGCATTCAATTGAAAGTAGTAGATGAGGCAGGTTTGGTTGCATCTAAAAGCTATCCTTTCTTCTCTCCGTTAGGTCCCTGGTTTATTAATTCGCTTGGAGTGATATTGCCTTTCTTCAAAGATATGTTTGCAGAGTTACAAGCACTTATTGATGCAATCGATGCTAAGTAATCCTGACAGGCAAATGGATTTTGCCGTAAAAAAGCTATTTTAGCAAAACCACTTACCGCCGCAATATCATTTTTCCACCGTGTGTCAGGGGAATAAGGTAAATTTGCAAAGGTCATAGCTGGTTGCCAAAGCATAGGAATCTGATGAATTACGTGATAAAACAACAGGAGAAGTTTAAGTTTATAGAAGAAGGAGAAGGTGAACCATTGCTCCTATTGCATGGTTTATTTGGAGCGCTTAGCAATTTCAAAGATTTGATTGAGCATTTTCGGCATCAATACAAGGTGATAGTACCTATGTTGCCGTTGTTTGAGCTTGATATCTTCCATACCACAGTGGGAGGCCTTGCCAAGTACGTTCACAAGTTTATTGAGGCGAGGAAGCTTAACCAGATACATTTATTGGGTAATTCGCTGGGAGGGCATGTAGCCCTTGTGCATGTACTTAAGCACCCGGAAAAGATAAAGTCGCTGATTCTAACAGGGAGCTCAGGGTTATTTGAGAATGGAATGGGCGACAGTTATCCTAAGCGCGGAGATTATGATTATATAAGAAAGAAGACTGAACTGACATTCTTTGATCCGGCAATGGCAAGCAAAGAGTTAGTAGATGAGGTGTTCGAGATTACTAATAATAGGATTAAGGTTATCAAGATTATTTCGCTGGCAAAAAGCGCAATTAGAAATAACCTGGGCGAAGAATTGAACCAGGTGAAGCAACCGACGCTCCTAATTTGGGGAAACAATGACACCATTACCCCACCCTTCGTAGCAAAGGAATTTCAACGTCTCATCCCCAATAGCGAATTGCATTTCATTGACAAATGCGGCCATGCGCCAATGATGGAGGTGCCAGGGCAGTTTAACATTTTATTAGACCAGTTCCTGTCAAAGCACAAGCAGCCTGCAATAACCGTAGCGTAGGGTACTGGCATGCGGTATTGGCTGTGAATGGCATCATTTTAAAGGACTCATTAGTAGTAAATAGACACAATGCTTGTTGCAAACATCATATTGAGCAACTTCCCGTCGCTAAGTTTTAGTGATACCGTGTCATCAGCACTGCAGCTAATGCAGGATTATGATGTGCAGCACATGCCTGTGGTTACAGAAGATAAGTTTGAAGGCATATTGGCAAAAGAGGACCTTCTTGAATTAGATCAAAATGCCAGCCTTAGCGCTCTCAAAGACTCCTTGCTCCACCTGTCAGTGAACGATCAGGATCATATATTTAGCGCGGTAAAGCTTGCAGGGAGCCATCACTTGACAGTGGTTCCAGTTATTAACGAGGTGAAGGAATTTGCGGGTGTCATTATCAATACAGACCTTGTAACGGCATTATGTACCTTTCTGAGTGTAGAAGAAGCCGGTGCCGTAATAGTAGTGGAGATTGACAAAAGGCATTTTTCGTTTGGGGAAATTTCGCGTCTCGTTGAGACTAACGACGCATATATTACCCAACTTAATACCCACATGGACAAGGATACCGGTCTATTACAGGTGACTTTAAAGCTTAATAAGTTTGAAGTTTCTGATATAATTGCCACTTTCCAGCGCTACGATTATTCAGTAAAATATTACTTTGGAGAGGAGTGGTATGGAAATGAGCTGAAAGACAACTATAACCTGCTAATGACGTAATTAAAAATGTAGCTCCTATCTTTAGCGCTCAACTCTTTTCAGTAAAACTATGGCGAGATGGTGTGCCTGGCTGGCAAATACTTTCTTTTTCTTTTTACTTACACCCGCGTATGCACAACAATTGCCTGTAACCACCTACCTGCCGATTACAGACTCCGGCAGCTCAGTGCGTGTGGGTACCATTACCATTACCGGTAACAAAATAACTAAGGAACATATTGTAAGAAGAGAATTTTTCCTGAACGAAGGAGACTCGATGAGCTACCGCGACCTATTTGCGCGTATGCAGGAGACACAAAACTACCTGATGAACACTGCGTTGTTTGTAGAAGCAAATATGCACGTACGTTCCCGGGTAGACGATACTGTTCACCTTTCTGTTGACTTAAAAGAACGCTGGTACATCTTTCCGCTTCCTTATTTCAAACTGGTTGACAGGAATTTTAACCAATGGTGGGTGGAACATAAACGCAGCCTTGAGAGGGTGAACTACGGTCTTAAGTTTATGTGGTACAACTTTACCGGGAGGAAGGATAATTTATATGTTTACCTGATTACGGGTTACAACCGGCAAGTGCAGTTGAAGTATGAGCAACCTGTGATTGAGAAAACAATGAAACACGGAGTAGGTATCTTGTTGCGATACAGTAATCAAAAAGAAGCTATTTATGATACCCGTTTCAATAAGCAGGTATTCCAGAAACAGGAAAAGTTTGTAAGAGAAGACAGGAGAGTAGAACTTGATTATTATTACCGTCCAGCTATCAAATCAAGACACACCATAAAGTTAGCTTTTCAAACTGTTTCGATTGCTGACTCCATTAGCAAGCTTAACCCTTCTTTTTTTGGAAGTGGAACTTCGGTGGCATATCCTGAAATTGCTTACCATTACCATTATTTCGGAGCTGATTACACACCTTACCCCACTAAAGGTCTATTGGTAAAAGGAGAGTTATTACGAAGAGGTTTCAGTTCTAAATTAGATATGTGGCAGCTTACTGGCCGTGTGCAGTACACGCATCCGGTAAGTAAGAAGACACAGCTGCAATTGGAGGGATGGGGTTCAATAAAGTTGCCTTTTGAGCAGCCTTTTTACAACCGGCAAATGTTGGGGTATTCGGAAATATATATGAGGGGGCTTGAATATTACGTTGTAGATGGAGTGGCCGGAGGTATGGGAAAGGCAACCTTACAAACGCAGGTATTGGGCTTTACTTTGAATAATCCGTATAAGATAAAAAGCCTTGAACGCATACCTGTTCGTATAATGTTGAAGCTGTACAGCGACGCGGGTTACATACACGCTGAAAAAGCTGCCACCAATATGTTAAACAATAAGCTCCTCCATACATGGGGAGTAGGGTTGGATATTGTTACTATTTACGATCTTGTTCTTAAAGTTGAATACAGTTTCAACCAATTGGGAAATAGAGGTCTATTTTTGCACTCTAAGAACGAATTCTAATCACAGCTTTCCCTGTGTAGATTGGCTATAGTTTGGGATAGGGGAAGAAACCACTATGAATGAAAATAGCGATCTACAGTAGGGGCCTTGATGCTGACCATCAGCAACAGCTTATCCACTTGTTGCGGGAGCTCTTGAGGTTTAAAGTTGAAATACTGCTTTATGTTACCTTGTTTCCTAACTCTGAAGAGCTGTTTGACCCTTTTGACAGGGTGCAAGCCTTCCATAGTCAAAAAGACCTTGACTCCTCAGTAGATTGCTTCATAAGTCTTGGCGGTGATGGCACCATGCTGGACGCAGTTACCCTGGTGCAGGATAAAAACGTACCCATCCTTGGTATTAACTTCGGAAGGCTGGGCTTTCTTGCCAGCCTGGGTAAGGAAGACCTTGGCAGCGCCGTAGATGCCCTTGTGAACGGAACGTATGTTTTTGACAAGCGCTCCCTCATACACCTGGATGCAAATATTCCTTTGTTTGGCGATGCGCCTTTTGCACTGAACGAATTTGCCATTCACAAGCGGGATACATCGCCGATGGTAAAAATTCATACCTACCTGAATGGAGAGTTTCTGAATACCTATTGGGCCGACGGGTTGATTGTAGCTACCCCTACAGGTTCTACAGGGTATAATATGAGCTGTAATGGACCCATTGTATTCCCTGAATCAGGGAGCTTTGTAATAACCCCGGTGGCGCCCCACAACCTGAACGTAAGGCCCATCATAGTGCCAGATACCAATATTATTTCTTTTGAAGTGGAGGGAAGGACCGAGGAGTTTATTTGTGCGCTGGACTCGAGACGAGAGATCGTTAACAAGAATATCCAGATCGCGGTAAAGAAAGAAAAGTTTACAGTGAACCTGGTCAGGCTTAATGAAAACAGTTTCCTCTCTACGCTAAGGTCCAAGCTAACCTGGGGACTAGACAAAAGAAATTAGCTGTTTGGTACAACAATGGCAACATTTATTACGTTTTTTCTATCATTGCAACGGAATGACTAAGCGATTTACAGGATTATTCTTCATACTCATCTTATCTATTGGTGCAAGGGCTCAGTATGAAAGTTATGTACAGGTAGGGGAAATAGGTGTTGCTGTGGGAGGCGCACACTATTTTGGTGACCTAAATACTTCATCCGCTGTTAGCAGGCCGAAGATTGCCATTGGTGGTTACTTCTTAAAGCAGTTCAACAATTTTGTAGGCATAAAGCTGTCGGGCAACTTTATACAACTGGGCTATTCGGATGTTTATGCCAAGAATGTTGTACAGCGCCGAAGGAATCTTTCGTTTAATACGAATATATGGGAGGCCTCCGCCAGTGCTTATTTCAATTTCTTTCAATACATACCTGGAGTGGAAGGCTACAATTACACTCCTTATGTTTCACTGGGAGGTGGCGTGTTTACATTTGATCCCTATGCATACTACAGGGGCGAGAAGGTGATGCTGCGTACATTAGGAACAGAGGGACAAGGCAGCCCTCAACATCCTGGAAGGAAAGTGTATAAGCCATATGCTTTTTGTTTCCCGGTATCTGTTGGGTTTAAATATAGCTTCAGCAATACTATTAACCTGTATGCCGAATTGAGTTACAGGTTCACGAATACCGATTACCTTGACGATGTTAGCACAACCTATACACCGGAAGCTTTCAAGCCCAATTCGTTGGGAGCTGCCATGTTTGACAGAAGCTATGAGACCGGTGACCCTATTGGCATAGCCGGAAGGCAGCGGGGTAACAGTACACAAAAAGACAGCTACGCGGTATTCCAGATAGGCTTATCGTTCAACCTATCGTCCTACGCCTGCCCTACCTATTAGGAAATATTAAAGCATGATTCCCTGCAGGAACATGTATGCTACACTGAAATAAATAAGTAAGCCTGTAACGTCCACCATTGTGGCAACAAACGGGGCAGAAGAAACTGCCGGGTCAGCACCAAAGCGTTTAAGTATTAAAGGGAACATCGATCCTGAAAGGGTTCCCCATAACACTACACCCATAAGGGCAACACCTACTGTGAGGGCAATTGGCAGCCAATGATCGCCGTAGAGTTGCGGTGCCACCCCATGCCATACCGCAATGCGCAGGAAGCCAAAGATCCCGAGAACGCCGCCTAGTAATACACCGCTAATGATTTCGCGTTTGAGTACCTGCCACCATTCTTTGATAGTGAGATCGCCTACAGCCATAGCCTGTATGATAAGTGTTGAAGCCTGCGAGCCGCTATTGCCGCCACTTGAAATGATAAGGGGAATAAACAAAGCAAGCACTACTGCTTTTGCTATTTCATCCTCGTAATATTTCATAACAGAAGCGGTAATCAATTCGCCGAGGAAGAGCACGATAAGCCATCCCACTCTTTTTCTAAAAAGCTTCATAATGGGCACTTCGAGATAGGGCTCGTTGAGGGCTTCGGTACCACCAATCTTTTGGATGTCCTCACTAAACTCTTCGTTTGTTACCCAAAGGATGTCGTCAATAGTGACGATGCCAAGAAGTAAATTGTTGTTGTCCACTACCGGAAGGGCGACCCTATTATTCATTTTAAACACCTGGCTGGCCTGTTCCTGGTCGTCTGTTACTTTAAGCGCTATTACCCTTCCATCAATCAATTCATCTACCCGTTTGTCGGGGGAAGCGAGGATAATATCTCGTATTCTTATATCGTCAACAAGTTCACCCCGTTCGTTTATCACATAAAGAACATCGATGGTTTCACTGTTTTTTGCTACTCTTCGTATAATTCTAAATACATCATCCACCGTATTGTACTCATAGACATAAACATAGTCGGGCGTCATTAGCCTACCCACACTGTCTTCTGGGTAGCCTAGCAAGGACAGGGTAATTCTACGCTCTTCAGGGTCAAGGAGCTTGATCAGATCCCGGATCACCTCTTTAGGAAGTTCTTCGAGGAAGTCTGTGCGGTCGTCGGCAGGTAACTCGTTAAGTAGCTCCGCAGTTTTGAATGAGGGAAGTTCTTTTACAATTTGCTTTTGGTAACTGAGATCGAGCAGTTTAAACACACTGGCTGCCCTGTGAATGGCCATGCTACCCACAATGTTGGCCATGTAATCAGGGTTCTCGTATATCAGATCTACTACATCACTAATGTTCTGATGGTTTAGAAAGTCGCGGATCTGCAGTTTATCGTCGCCTGCGATTACGTGTTCAAACTGTTCCTGGAGAGAAAGCTCCTCCATCTGGTAACTCATGCCTGCAAATTAATTGCTTTAGTTGTATTAAGTTTGTTCGCTGCAAGCCTATGTTCAATCTTATTCCATGATTTTACCGATGTTATTTGTGGGGCCTTCCTCAAAGGGGGGCCGGGGAGTGTTTACGAGTAAGGCCATTAAGGCCGGGACGGTGATAGAAATATCGCCGGTGCTGGTGTTTAGCCCTAAAGAGCGAAAGGCACTGGAAGAGACCTTATTGTACAATTACATATTTGAGTGGGGAGAAGATCAGAAGTCGGCATGCGTAGCGTTGGGTTATGTTTCGCTATACAACCATTCGTACGATGCCAATTGCAGTTATGAGATGGATTACGAAACCGAACTGATGACAATTACTACGGTTAAAGCAGTAAAAAAAGGAGAGGAGTTGAGCATTAACTACAACGCTACACCAGATGATGAAACGCCTGTATGGTTTCACGAAACTGTAGTAGACGAATAGTTATACAAGAACCGGTACGACGTCCCTATCCCTTGCATCGAGCCTGATAAGAGAAGACTCTGTATTTAGAATGCTGCCCCGGGTATTATAGACAACTTCGTAGGAAGCCTCGAGCCTGTCGTGCCCGTGGTTTACTTCTGTAATTTCAGCAACAAAAGACAGCGCATTGGCTGCATCAGGAAACCTATTAAGCTGAATAGGGTCGATGAGTTTTGACCATAACAATTCCCTTCCCTGCTTATTTGATTTATAGACCCGCAACTGGATAGTTGCGTAAGATTCTTCGTACACATTGTAATTATAGTTGCTGGCGGCGGCTATCCTAAACTCTACCTGCTTTGCAGTTTGCTTTACAGCTTCTTTTTTGCCAAACACTTCTGTGAAAGCAATAAGGCTTAGCGCGAGTAAGACGAGTGAGAATATCTTTTTCATAGCCTGGTTTTTTGGTTTTTATGCATGTACAACGATGTACGATTAGTTTCGTTACACGAAGAAACCGAGGAATCAGGTTAAAGAATTACAAAGCGCTGATGAGTGGTTTAAACATGATTCCTACGGCTGTATGGGGTGAAGAGAGATGTGATGCCCCATAGGACACAAGTTCGGTAATGCATCTACAAAATCTCTTGCCCCATTGGGACAAAAAGTAAGGCTGCACGATGCTTAAGGTGAAAAGCTAAAGCGGATAAAAGGCCGGATGGTGAATAAATATTCACGGGATCAACAGATAATGCAGCACCGTTTAAAGCTGACATTCACCCTTTATCTAAATTTTACATCGGCCTGTTGGTTCTGTGTTATTTTTGTAGGGATGAGAAAATTACTGGTGCTCCTGTTTGGGATTGTTCCCACAGTATTAATAGCACAGACAGATAAGTGGGACCTACGGCGCTGCGTTGAATATGCAGTAGCAAACAATATATCGGTGAAGCAAGCCGATGTACAGGCGCGTATTGCCGGGCTGGAGTACAAACAGGCCAACCTGAATATGTACCCTACAGCGAATTTTGGAACCGGCATCGGTATGCAGTTTGGGCGTTCAATTGACCCGACCTCAAACCAATTTACGACCACGCAACTGCTTTACCAGGGGTACCAACTACAAGGAAACGCTACAATCTTCAATTTTGGAAGATTGCAACATATACGTAAGGCGGCTGATTTTTCGGCCCAGGCTGCACTAACTGATGTGGCAAGGGTAAAAAACGATATATCGCTGAATGTTGCCACCTATTACCTGCAGGTACTCGCTGCCGGAGAGCAAATCAATATTACAAGGGTACAGATAGAACAGACCACTGCACAGTACAATAATACCAAAGCAAGAGTAGATGCAGGATCACTGCCGCCGCTTAACCTTGCAGAGATTGAAGCACAACTTGCGTCAGACTCGGCTAACCTGGTAACCGCAGAAGTGACCTATAAACAGACTTTACTTGCTCTGAAAGGATTACTTGCACTAGATGCGGCTACACCTTTTGAGGTTGCAACACCACCGCTGGATGCCATCCCCATGGAAAGCCTTGCGGATCTACAGCCCGAGGCCGTGTATGGTATGGCTTATTCCACCTTCCCGCAACAGAAAGCAAACAGGCTAAGGATAGAAGCAGCAGGGCATAACATTAAAGCAGCAAGAGCTGCCATGTTCCCTGTAATTGGAGGCAATTATAACCTGTCTACTACCTATAACAACCAGGCGCAGCGGCTGGTATCGTTTACCACTACCATGGAACCTGCGGGAACGGTAACGGTGAACGGAACCCCCTATACTGTGTATGCACCCAATGTTTCGAACCCTGTGTTTTCAAAGACCTCATACGGTACGCAGTTGGACCAGAACTTTCAGCAGAGCGTGGGGTTGAATCTTTCCATTCCCATCTTCAATAATGGGTTTGCACGGATAAATCACCAACGTAGCAAGCTACAATTGCAGAGTGCAGAACTTACACGGACACAAGCAGACATCCAACTGAAGCAAGATATTTACACCGCCTATACCAATGCTGAAGGCTCGCTTAGAAAGTACATCGCGAGTATAAAGAACGTAGAGGCGGCACAACGTGCGTACGATATGGCGCGCAAGCGTTACGAACTGGATTTGCTTAATACAATCGATTTAATAACCACCCAAAACAGGCTTCAGACTGCAAAGCTGCAACTGGTATCTAACCGGCTGGATTATGTATTCAGGATGAAGCTTCTTGAATTTTATAAAGGGCAAGGCCTTAAACTATAACCCCTCAACTCATTATGAAAAAACGAACCATTTGGATAATTATCAGCAGCGTTGTAGTGCTTATAGTGCTGTTGGTAATACTTAAGAAAACGGGAGTAATCGGTAAGGAAGAAGGTACCGAAGTAACTGCTGAAGCAGCAGGATTAACAACAATTACAGAGACTGTTACTGCCAGCGGAAAGGTTTTTCCCGAGGTGGAAGTAAAGGTAAGCTCTGATATTTCGGGAGAGGTAGTGCAGTTGTACGTGAATGAGGGAGATACCGTAAGGAAGGGACAGGTGCTTGCGCGCATTTATGCCGATATCTATGCTACACAGCAGGACCAGGCGGCAGCTATTGTGTCGCAAAGCGAAGCGCAGGTAGCCAATGCGGCAGCGCAATTAGGCGCCCTGAAGGCGACATTGGACCAGGCGAAAGCCAACTACGACAGGCAGAAGAAGTTACGTGAGCAGGAGGTTATATCCAAGGCGGAGTTTGAACAAGCCCAGCAAAGCTACCAAACTGCACAGGCGAACTACAACGCTGCAGAACAAAGCATTAAAGCTAACCAGGCATCTGTAAGGAGTGCGCGAGCTAATCTTAGCAGGGCGAGCAAAGACGTGGGCCGTGCAAACATTATTGCTCCAATGGATGGTGTGATTAGCCTGCTTGCTATTAAGAAAGGTGAAAGGGTGGTGGGTACTGCGCAAATGGCGGGTACTGAAATGATGCGTATAGCCGACCTGGGAACCATAGAGGTGCAGGTAGAAGTAGGAGAGAACGATATACCTAAAGTTAGCCTTGGCGATACAGCCATTATCACGGTGGATGCCTACAATAACCGGAAGTTTAAAGGACTTGTCTATAAGATAGCCAACCCCACATTGCAGAGTTCTATTGCCGCCACAACTACGGTTACGAACTATAAAGTACATATCCGTTTGTTGCAGAGCAGTTATGCAGACCTGATGGGTGCAGGCAAGCCTTTTCCGTTTAGGCCTAATATGAGTGCCACTGCCGACATACAAACCATGACAAAGAAGGATGTAATAGCAGTGCCTATTAATTCTGTAACTACGAGAGATAAGAAAGGTGAGAAACGAAAGAAGCAGAATGAAGAAGAAAGCACCGGCATGGAAGAGGAATCACTCGCAAATGCGGACGATATTGATGAGGTAGTGTTTGTAGTGGATAGTTCAAAGCAGGCCCGCAAGCGCGTGGTGAAAACAGGCATACAGGACATTAATAAGATAGAGATAGTTTCCGGGCTGAAGTCTGGGGAAATGGTGATTACCGGACCTTATAACGTGGTGAGTAAGGATTTGAAGGACAGTACGAAAGTGAAGATTGTGGAAAAAGATAAACTCATGAAGAAAGACTAAAGAGAGCATGAGTATGAATAATTAAAAAGCCGGTAGTGATACCGGCTTTTATTATACTATGAAGTAGCAGCAGTATCCAAAGGGAGTTACCTTTTCATTCCCATTCCCATTTTGCCCATACCCATTGGCATTTTGTTCATGGCTTTCATCATCTCGCGCATTTGTTCGAACTGCTTCATGAAGGCATTGACTTCTGCTATGTCCTTACCACAGCCTTTGGCAATGCGGTTACGGCGGCTGGGATTGATTACATCCGGGTTAGCACGCTCATAAGGAGTCATGGATTTGATAATTGATTCGACCCCTTTAAAAGCATCGTCGCTGATGTCGATATCCTTGATAGCTTTACCTACGCCGGGAATCATGGCTAACAAGTCTCGCAGGTTACCCATTTTTTTAATCTGCTGAAGCTGGTCAAGGAAGTCCTGGAAGTCGAATTGGTTGCGTCTTATCTTCTTCTCGAGGCGCTTAGCTTCTGCCTCATCGTATTGCGCCTGTGCTTTTTCTACGAGGGTTGTGATATCGCCCATGCCAAGGATACGCTGGGCCATCCTTTCGGGGTAGAAAACATCAAGCGCATCTAGTTTTTCGCCATTGCTTACAAACTTAATAGGCTTTTGTACTGTGTACTTAATACTTAGCGCCGCACCACCCCTGGTATCTCCGTCTAGTTTGGTGAGGACAACGCCCGAGAAATCGAGACGCTCATTGAAGGCTTTGGCTGTGTTAACAGCATCCTGCCCCGTCATTGAGTCCACCACGAACAAAATCTCGTTAGGTGAAACGGCGTTTTTGATATTTGACACTTCGGTCATCATGGCCTCGTCAATAGCCAAACGGCCGGCAGTGTCTATGATGACGACGTTTTTGTTTTTGCTCTTTGCTTCTTTGATGGCGTTTTGCGCAATGGTGACGGCGTCCTTGGTTTCCCTTTCTGAATATACATCAACATCTACCTGGCCGCCGAGAACCGTAAGCTGATCGATAGCCGCAGGACGGTAAATATCCGCAGCTACCAACAATGGGCTTTTGCCTTTGGACTTGAGGAAGGAGGCAAGCTTGCCTGAGAAAGTGGTTTTACCACTACCCTGTAAGCCGGCAATGAGGATAATGGCGGGGTTGCCGGTAGTGTTGAAGGGTGCCACCTCGCCGCCCATGAGGTCGATAAGTTCGTCCTGAACAATCTTGACCATTAACTGGCCGGGGCTAATAGCGTTGAGTACCTTCTCGCCTAAAGCTTTATCCTTTACACGGTCGGTAAACTCTTTGGCAATCTTATAGTTAACGTCCGCATCAATGAGTGCGCGACGAATTTCCTTTACGGTAGTTGCAACGTTTAGCTCTGTTATCTTGGCTTCGCCCTTTAGGTTTTTAAACGCTGAGTCCAGCCTATCGCTAAGATTATTAAACATGGTATAACACCTTTTTTGGAAGGAGTGCAAATATAGAGACTGTTTAGCTACCCGCAGAAGCCTAAGCAGCTAAAGAGAAGGTGAAAATGAAGGTTAAGAGCTGAACGGGCAATAAAAAACCCGCAGTTGCGGGTTCTGAATTTAAGGGTCAGCTCGGGTCTCGAAAATTATCTGTGACTTCTTTTGTTTAACCACCAGCCCAGCCAGATACCGGTTAGGCCCCAGGCAACAAGGTGATCGATAAGCTCGGGTTTAATTACCGACCAGGGCGTGGAGAACCAGTTGTGTTGATTGTACCAGGTGAACATCCAAAGAAGAAAACCAATTATAATGCACCGGAAGAAGATATTACCAAAACCGTTAATGCCTTTTAAGAGCCAGGCAACGATCCAAACACTAAGGAAGGCAATGAGGAACCCGCGAATCATGGCGCCTGCCATGTTATCGTTATCCCGCGAGGGGTGGTATTGTACCAAAGCCCAGGGTTTATTGCCCATGCCCTCCATCACTTTCTGTTTTTGGTCTTCTGAAAGCGAGGGATCGAATCCGGGGATCATATAGGCCCCTTCCTGAGAAAGGTTTGTACTAAGTGAACCGATGATGGCTTGTTCGTTAGGAGTGTACTTATAAGCATCTTCGTGAAGTTGGAGAACCATCCAGGAGGCTGCTTGCCAGGCAAAGATTATGATGCCTCCCACAAGCGCCGCAATCAGTGTCCTTTTCATGTTGTTTGGTTTTGTAAGGGAAAGGTAAAGCACATTGGACGTATGTGCCGTTCCTGTTATGCACAATCGGTGGATATCAGCGAAGAAAGTGAAAGGTGAGGAGGAGCGACGGATGCGTTTAACACGTCCAATGGCAAGCATTAGCACCGTAAAAGCACAGAGTGAGATAACTTAAGGAGCGTTTTATCCTCTGTTAATGATGCTTGCATGGTGCTTTAAGACACGATTAAGTAGCGTTGTATGGGTAGGTAGTTGGTAGGAAAGAGGTGCTGGACGATCGAGTAATGGGTACTGAGGACGCGCTTAGGGACCGAGCCAGCAAGACTAAACGAACAAGCGTTGGAAAAAGAAAAGGCAGGAGAACTTCCTGCCTTTTTTGAGAACTATGAGATGGGAGATTATTTATTACTATCCAGCGTTCTTGGTGTTTCAGGACTTATAGGAACCTGTGGCTTGTTAGCCATCTGTTGCTCCATCTGGTCCATTTGTCTAAGGAAAGTTTCGGTAGTGTTCCTATCATAGGCCATCTGCTCTGCCTTGTCCTCAGACAATGAATCGTAGAAGCGCAACTGTTGCTGCAGGTCTTTACGTACCGACTTAGACACTTTTGCAGCAAGGTCTTTTGCATCGGCCATATAACATGCCTGTAAGAACTGTAACGAGTAAGCATTGTGCATGTTATTGCGAGATGCGTGGCCATAAGGCATGTTTTCCTGCAACATTCCTTTGTCTACCTTATCGAGCACCTGCCTTGCTTCTTCCTTCCTGTTCTTTTCAACCAGGCTGATGGCTAATTCAGTATAAGCCTGCCTGATGATAAGGAGGTGGCGCCTGTTTTCTTCATCGAAGTACACACCTGGCTTATCTGCATTGCCGTATTTGAACACGTTCATCAGTTTGTCTTTCATCCAATCGGTATGCACCCTCTCGTTAAGTACAGGTACGAGCCTGTAAGTAAGACCATCTTTACGAAGGTAATTGTTGAAGCCAAGATCAACAGAAGGTGAGGTGAAATAAATAGGCCTGTTCCATTGATTGGCGGCAATGATGTTAAGTATCGCAAGGTCGTTCTTATATAGCATGGACTTGTGGGCTGGAATTTCGAACTCAAGCCTTGGAACCACGTTGTCGCTACTATCTACTGTGCCATTAGCTCTTACTTTGCTTACATCCACGGGAACAAACACTTTGCGGGTAGGCATTGTATTAACCGGTTCGCGGTAACCACTGTGTTCCATTTTAGCAGGATCGTCGCTGCCTACCCAATCCTTCATAACTGTATAGAGGTTGTGATAGCCCTCACCGAAAGAAGGGTGTTGCTTGTTAGCAACGAAGTCTCTCCTTCCACCTTCTATTTGATCTGCATTCCAGATAACATCAATTGCCGGGCTTTTATTGATTTGATAACGGAGCTGGTTGATGTACCAATCAATGCCTAATAAGCTTGCGTTGATAACGCGAACGTCTGTCCTGATACCTTCCACCTCCTGTGCATACCACAGAGGATAAGTGTCGTTATCGCCAAAGCTGAAAACGATAGCATTAGGTGCGCAGCTTTCAAGATAGTTGCGTGCGAGATCTTTTGCGAGAACCTTTTCGCTACGGTCGTGGTCGTCCCATTCCTGGGCAGCCATCAACAGCGGCACGCCAAGACAGATAACCGTTGCTGCCATGCCTGCAACACGGGGGTTCATAAGTTTAGAAAGCCACTCTCTAACTTTTAGTACACCAAGACCAATCCAGATACAGAATGCATAGAAAGATCCTACGTAAGCATAGTCACGCTCTCTTGGCTGGTAACCTGCCTGGTTTAGGTAAACTACAATGGCAAAGCCGGTGAAGAAGAACAGGAGGAAACTTACGAATGCATCGTCGCCACGGCGTTTAAAATGATAGAATAATCCAATAAGGCCAAGGATAAGCGGGAGAGCGAAAAGCTTATTGTTTGCATTGTTATTCTTTAAGCTGTCTGGCATTAAACTTTGGTTGCCATATAGCATGTTATCGATAAAGCCAATGCCCGTGATCCAGTTACCGTCGCGCACATTACCTATGTGCTGGCCCTGGTTGTCGTTTTGCTTTCCGCTAAAGTTCCATAGGAAATACCGCAGGTACATGAAGTAATTTTGGTAGCCTATGAAGAACCTTATGTTATCGGCGAAAGATGGAGAGCGGTCGTAGCTGCCATCCTGGTTCTTGCCTATGCCGCTGAAGTCAGCGTAATAGTCAGCATGTCCCTGATCGTTGCTGGCATCCCACATTCTCGGGAAGATCATCTTGTCTTCAGGAAGGTAAACGTATTTGAAATCCTTTCCTGTTTCAATGTATTTGTCGTGGCCTTTCTGCCATTTGGCAGAGCCTTCCTTGATATCAACCGGGCGGGCAGTGAACTTTTGTCCATAGAGCAAAGGGAAGTCGCCATATTGCTCGCGGCCAAGATAGCCCACAAGGCTCATGGGATTGTCCACGTTATACATATCTACAGCAGGATCTGCACTGCTGCGGATCATCGTGGTGAGGTAAGAACTATAGCCAATCATCATGAAAGTGAAGCACCACAAAGCAAGCCTGAGGTAAGGCCAGTTGCGCTTAGCAGCATACTTCATAAGCCACCAGATAACAGCGGCAACTAATACAAAGAAGAAAACAAAGCCACTAAAGAAAGGTAGTCCGAAGCTGTTTACAAACAGCCTGTCGAAGGCGCCTGCGGTTTTAATAGAGTACTGGATAACGCCTACCTGAACAATGCCGGTGATGACACAGCCCAGCACGAAGAAAACATAGACACCACCATAGTATTGTTTTTTGTCCTTGTTGAGACCTTCAACGAAGTAGAGCAGGCCGATAGCTACTGCAGAAGCAAACAAAACGAAACCGGCAAGGGTATTATCTACACCCAACCCCCTGTCGCTATTAGACTCAGAAGAGGCCACCGCAAGTGCAACGATGAATCCCAATATGCCGAAAATGACTAAGCCCCAGAGAAAGTACTTTCTTATGACGGCATAATTAAATTCATGGCGTTTCCTGAAGTAGTAAACCATTACAATAGCCGGAATGGTAAGGAGGTTCAATAAGTGTACGCCGATGGAGAGACCCATCATAAAGAAGATAAATACGATCCACCTGTCGGAACCGGGCTTATCGGCCTGGTGTTCCCATTTGAGAATAGCCCAGAATACCAGGGCTGTAAAGAAAGAAGAAAGAGCATATACCTCACCTTCAACGGCACTGTACCAAAAAGAATCGGAAAAGGTATAGGCAAGGGCTCCAACAACACCTGCGCCCATGATGGTCCAGATTTGCGAGTTGGTGATTTGCCTGCTGAGGTCGCTATAAATAATGCGGCGGGCAAAGTGGGTGATGGTCCAAAAAAGGAACAGAATTGTAAAACCGCTGGCGAGGGCGTTCATGACGTTCACCGCTTTAGCTGCGGTAGACGCGTCATCGCCAAACAGAACGATGAAGAACCGGCCAAGGAGCACAAACAGGGGAGCGCCGGGAGGGTGGGGAACCTGCAGTTTGAAGGCGCTGCTGATAAACTCGCCACAATCCCAAAGGCTACCACTGGCTTCAGAAGTTAGAATGTAAACTGTACATGCAATCAGGCATACAATCCAGCCTGTAATGTTGTTAATCCGCTTGAAAGTCATCGGGAAACACGTTTTTTATTAACCGGGTTAGTTATTCAGGTTTTTAAGTGGAGCAAACCTAATTGAAAAATCATAATAAAGCGCTAACCCGTTCATTTTAACAAGGCCGTAAAAGAAGGGCAAAAAGCAAGTAGAGAGGAAAAAGAAAAAGCAACGGGGTTAACGCCCATTGCTTTTCCAACTAAAATTGTATGAATGAAACCGAAAGTGTACCCGTTAGCGCTTTGACAGTTTCTGTACCGTGCGAGCACCACCATTATCAACTTCGATGAGGTATATGCCTGCCGGCAGCTTTACAACACTTATTAACGCGGTGGTATTGCCTGCAGGAAGGGTATTGATAAGCAATACTTTTCCTTCTAGAGTTAGCAATTTGATGGTAGCAGTTTTTGAAGGTTCTGGTAGCTGAATGGTTACGACATCGGCGGCTGGGTTTGGATATAACCTAAGCTTTTGTGCCGGTGCAGCTTGCTGGTAGAGAACGGTGGAGCTATATATAAAACTGCCGTCTTTGTCTATGCTTTTGACCCGGTAATATGTCTTCTCAGTATTTGACCAGCTATCGGTATAAGCATATGTGTTAGTACCTGACTGGTTTAATGCCTGGACGGTACCTAAAAGATAGTAGTTAATACCATCGAGGCTTCTTTCTAACTGGAAGTGGGATGTGTTAAGTTCGCTGTTTACCACCCAGTTAACGTTCACTGACTTGCCGTTATTGGCAGGAGTTGCTGAAAGAGAGATGAAATTAAGGGGAACCGTAGAGGCGCATGCTTCCACTTTAACTTTATCCGCACCAGCAAAGAGAGGAACAACCATTCTTACATCAGAGGCCGTCATAGGCGTATAAGTGTAGTAGGACAATGGGTTGAACACCGCTGCGGTATTAAGAGAATCGAACTTAATAGAGCGGCCGCCGGGGTTTAACATGGCAGGGTTTATTTGTGCTGTAATTACCGGAAGGCCTGAGTCGTCATATTCATTGCCTACTTGTTTGAGGCCTTTGGCTGGAATGTTACCCGTCTTGGATGTATAGATATCGTCAGAATTGTTGCCGTACACTGCTTTGAAGTCAGTAACGGTTCTATCGGCGTACATGGGCCAGTCTGTGTTGAGGTAGAAATTGTTTTCAGCGTACACCCATGCGCTATTGGCAGCGGCGATGCCGTATAGCCCTACATTCTGGGTGAGGTTGTTAAGGAAGTGTACTTCACCAAAACGCACCCTTGGGTTACGTGAGTTGGTACCTACAAACCAGTTGTTATAGTAGGTTACTTTCAGCCTGCCGCTGTCTGTACCGCCGTTATTGTCTGAGTGGCCTACAAGGCTGGTTTTCCAACTGTTCCTAAATATGCACCAGGATATAGTTACATAGCTTGCGCCATCCTTTACATCGCAACCGCCGTCGGGATGTTCAGTATCGGTCGGCATGGTAGTAGGATGGCCAAAAGTGCAATGGTCTATCCATATATGATGTGTTTCGGGGTAGCCAATGTTGATCCCGTCGTCGTAGTAATCAAAGAAAGTAATGTTGCGAATGATTACGTTGAATGCCCGCTTTACGTTGATGCCTATTTTGAAAACCACATTCGTGTCGCCAAGAAAAGTAAGGTCGCCCTGTTCAGGAATATCCAACATCTGGTTACCGAAAACTTTGCCGCCATTGGTAGTGAGCGACTGGGTGCCATCGTAAACCCCGGCTCTTAGGAGAATGATAAGAGGGGCCTTTTTCATGCCATTGACGGTGGTATTGTTTTTATAAGCCTGCTGCCTGTAATAAAGACCTTCGCAAAGCTTATTGAACTCAGCAGGGCCATTGATAAATAATGTATCTGTAGCGCAGCCGCCACCGATGGTGGTACCCGTAAAGCCACTGCCTGGGGCAGCAGCAAAACCTTTAACCACACCGAAGTTGAAGTTGTGGTTGTTAGTGAAGCTTGCTTTAACAGCCGTATCCTGGGTGAGGGTGAGAGTAGCCACGGTGTTGGTGCCACTAAGTCCCTGGCTCCATCCGAGGAAAGTGGAGCCCATTAAAGGCTCAGCGGTAAGTGTAACAACGGTGTTCTCGGGATATGTACCTCCCGGAGGATTGAGCGATACCTTGCCAAGACCTTCGACAGTTGTTGAGATAGTATAGTTAGGGGTGATCTTATTTACTGTAACTGTCCAGGTCTTTGTGCTATTATCCTGGGCAGTTACGGTATAGGAAACAGGGCTATTAAAATCCTGTGCAGTGGTGGTGGCCGGCGAAACGGAAGCAAACGGAGAAATTTCGAATTGAAGTGGAATAATTGCGGAAATGTTTGCAGAAGAGGGCATATTAAGCGTAACCGTACCAGCCGATGTATTAATAACTGAAGCTCCAATTTGGTTTGCTGCCAATTGGAAAGCTGTAATGTCTTTATTTGAAGAGGATACAAAGTTTACCTGGACAGTCCATGTTTTGGTAACCGTTCCATTTTCAGCCGTAACTGTGTAGGTAACCGGGCTAGTGAAGTTTTGTGCTGTTGTTGCTGAAGGTGCAATGGTTGCGTTGTAGGATGTGGTTACCAGCGAAGGAGTCATAGCGGAGACATCTGTACCAACGGGCATGTTTATAGAAATGGTTCCCGCGGCACTGTTGATGGTTTCGGGGCCTACCTGTCCGGGAAGTTTGAAAGCGGAAATCTCCGCCTGGTTGCTTAGTGTGCCATTGGACTCGGCATAGAGGTCGTGCACCTGTATGTTGCCACTGATGGGTTCGAGGCGTACACTTATGGGTGCATTTGTAACAAGTTCGGGATAAAGCGAAGTGAGGTTGAAAGCTGCTGCCGTACCTATCGAGAGATTAGTGGCCGCAGTTGTGTAAGCAGCATCTCCGTACTTCTTGTATTTTATAGCTACTGTACGTACAGAGGTAGAAGTACTCTTCATGTTTGCTTTAAGCACACCACAACTGGGAAGGTCAATTTGCAGGTATTGCCCTCCGTTGTTTACCTGGATCATTCCTTTACTGCACACACCATCTGCAGCCTTGGTGGGATTGAGTGTTCCATTGCTGGTAACACCTGACGGCAGAGCGTTGGACTGGAAGTTGTGATCTATCAGGACAGCCTGGGCTGAACCCTGGTTAAGAAACGATAGTTGCAGGCTGCAAAGCAAAAGCAAAGGGAGTAGTCGTTGAAGCATGTTGATTAAAATACTGGTGGATAGCTTCAAATTTCTGCCTTAGGCGGGTGTAAAAAGATGATATTGGCCTTGAATTGCGCAACCGATGCCGGAATCGATTGCAGCCGCAAGTGATTAAAACATCCGTCGATTAGATTAAATATACCTTAATCGAGTTATTGCGGTTTATCTTTCTTACCTTGCCAATATAACAACCCAATTACCCCTCCTTCACATTATGCCAGAGGCAATTTCGCAGCTTACCGGAGACCTTCCGATGGAGCGGTTCCCGTTTCTTCAGTCGCTGCTTGCCAGCACAAGTAACCCTGTAGCTATTAAAGATTTAGAAAGCAGGTACGTTGTGGTAAATAAGGGAGTAGAAGATTTGTTTGGGCTTCCCAGAAAAGAAATACAAGGAAAGTGCGACAACGAATTACTGCCTGCTGAGCTTGCTGCTCAACTACGGGAAAATGATAGACGTGTGTTTGCTGAGCGGCAACAGTTGATATTTGATGAAGAAATTCACATAGGAAGTGAGGTGAGGTTTTTCTGCACCACAAAGTCTCCGTTGTACGGCCGCGACAACGAGCTGATAGGGCTGGTTATCAATGCTTATGATGTAACTGAGGAGAAAGCGAATGAGAAGAGGCTGCGGGAAACCTTGCACATCCTGCAATCCATCATGCAGTCGACGGATGACCTGGTAAGCATTGTGAATGCGCAATTTGCCTACAAGTTCATCAATCCCGCGATGGATGCCTTTTTGAAAAGCAGTTTTGGTGTGGATACGGAGAATATTATTGGAAAGCACCTCAGGGATATTAAGCTGCCGGAAGACGTTTTCAATTATGTACAGGCTTCTTTTGAGACGGTGAAAGAAACTAGAGCGAGGGTGGAAGGGAAGTTTAGCCACAACGGCAGGCACTATACACTGCTGTTTATACCAGAGCTTGATATAAATGAGAATGTAAAGAACATAATATCAGTTTGTAAAGAGGTGACCACAGAATACCAGCAAAGCGAGATGAAAAGCATGTTTATTAACATGGCCCGTCATGAGCTTAAGAACCCTTTGACAGTTTTGAAAGGATACCACCAGGTGGCAATGCGCACATTGCAGGAGAAGCGCTACGATGAGTCAGAAGCTTTTTTAGAAAAGTGTACCGGCCAGATTGATAAGATTACCGGGATGCTGAATGATATGCTGAACCTTGATAATATGGGACACAACATTCAGCTTCAGCTTTCCAGGTTCAACATAAGGGAACTGATGACACCCCTCATACTTTATTGCAGGAGCTTGAGCGAGAAGCATCAGCTTGCCGTGATGCAGTGCGATAATGTATTTGTGACCGCTGACAAAACCAAACTGGAACAAGTGTTACATAATTTGGTGAGCAATGCCGTGAAATACAGCATGCCGGCAACCTCTATTCAACTATGTATTACTGAAAAAGACGGAAAGCTTCAGATAAGCGTTAGGGATAGCGGTACTGGCATTCCTGACGCTGAAAAGCACAGAGTATTTGAGCCTTATTACAGGCAGATCAATCACCGGACAAAAGAAGGGCTGGGAATGGGGCTGTACGTGGTAAGACAGATCGTAACCCTGCACAACGGAACCATTTGGATAGAAGATGGGGAAGGTGGAAAAGGTTGTGTGTTTAAGGTACAGATGCCTGTGTCTCAAACAAACAACCTTAATTGAAATACGACTGGTTTAGTAAACCAGCAGTAACCGCAGTTAAGGCTTTTTCCAGATAAGTTTTACATGAGTAGCCTGCGTATAAAATTTGTTACACTGCCCGTCGCCTGCACCGGAAATGCCACCTGAAGGTGAGCATATTACCTGGCAGCTCTGGTTAAGTACCACATCATACATATCGCAACAGTCAGCCCTTAACAAGTACACGGTATTACCGTTATAGAGGTACTCATCAATTTGAATGTAGCGTTCCTGGTTATAAACTCCGCCTGCGTTGATTATGTTTTGAACACAGGTGTTTTCACAGGTATGCATTTTCTTATCCTGCTTATTACAAGCAGCGGCTAGTAAAACAATGAACAACAGGTAATAGAACTTCATAGTCTGTTTTTTATAATTGATATATGGAAGGAATAAAACGTTGCAAGCCATACAGAACCGGCTGCTAAATTAATCGCGAGAGCTTACCTTGCAGCAGCAACCAAGTGGTTTAGTATTTAGATGTTCGCTATAAAATACCTGTTTTACATATTGTTACTGGCAGGACCTTATGCCTGTGGGCAGGAGGACAGCAATCTGCAGGGGCAGCTTAAGGGTAAGGTGGTATCGATAGCAGATGGTGATACATTTACCCTTTTAACTGCAGAGAATAAACAAGTGAAAGTGAGACTTCATGGTATTGATGCGCCGGAGAAGAAGCAGCCATTTGGGCAAAGGGCAAAACAACATCTTAGTAAGCTGGTATTTGGAAAACAGGTAAAGTTAAGTGCATTGAAGAAAGACAGGTATGGCCGCACGCTTGGAATTGTGTATGATGAAAGTGGCGGCAATGTGAATGAAAGTATGTTGAGAGCCGGGATGGCTTGGCATTTTAAGCGGTACGATAAGAATATTACTTGGGCGAGGTTAGAGAGAGAGGCGCGAAATAACCGGGTAGGATTATGGTCGCAACCGGGGGCTATTGCGCCGTGGAAGTGGAGGAAACAGCGATAGGGTGGGTAAAAAAAATCCCGGGGTTGCCGGGATTTTAGATAAATATTGATCGAAATTTCTAAGCTTATGGTTTTGTAACAACTGCAGCTTTGTTGAGTGCGTTTGTCCACTCCATGCTGATGGCGCTTCGCTCAAGCTTTACATAGCTTCCAGGGTTTATTTCCAGTTCCAGGGTATTGTCTTCGTTTATTCTGTTTACCCTGCCGTGGATGCCGGCGATGGTAACGACTCTATCTCCTTTTTGAAGGTTCTCAATAAACTTCTTCTGCTCTTTTGCTTTCTTAGCCTGTGGCCTGATCATGAATAACCAAAACACTAGAATAATAGCTCCCATCATGATGAGGGAAAAACTGCTACCCCCACCACCTGCAGGAGCTTGTAATAAAATGGAATTAATCATTGAACCTGTTTTTATTTAAAAAGTTTATTTGTTTACAAGCTTAGCTATTGACCTCCACAACACCATACAGCGCCTGTGAATACCAATGTGTGCCTGTCGTTGTATTTCGTGTTTGTTTGTACGGTCAAACTTTTCCTTATGTCGCCGGGAGCGCTCCTGTTACTGTCGAACTCTGCCGATACCACGCCTTCACGTTTGGGAGGGATTGCGCCCTTGGTATAATCAGCAATGGTACATCCACAGCCTGCGCTTACATTTACAACGTACAAAGGATAGTCTCCTACATTCTTAAACCTGAACCTAACCTTCGCCTTTTCGCCCATCTTGATAGTGCCGAAGTTTACCAGTGAATCCTGCCATTCAATTACAGTATACTTCTTCTTGTCATTTACTATCTGCTCATTCATTTTTTGTTCTGCCTCCCGGGTTATAGAACCATCGCAGGCAAAAAGAGTCGCAAGAGCAATAAAGGCTAATAGGTTTAAAGGTTTCATGCGGGTAAAAATCACCTGCAATTTAAGATGATTTACTTTTAAAGTCTATTTTGTGTATCTTATTGGCAGCCAACAGTTCTTTATGGATGCTGTCGAGTATGCCATTTACAAAGTGCCCGCTCTGTGCAGTACTGTAATCCTTGGCCACATCAATGTATTCGTTGATGGTAACCTTTGTGGGTATGGTTTCGAAGTACAGGAGTTCGCTCACGCCCATTTTCAAAATGATCATGTCGAGCCTTGCGATACGCTCAACATCCCAGTTTTTTAGTTTGGGTGTGATAAGCTCCATCAGGTAGGCTTTCTTTTCATTCACTGTGGTAAGCAGGTTTTTGGCGTAGAGCCATTTCTCTTCACTTACCATATCGCCCAGGTTAAACGATCCGGGCTTTTGCAGGTAGCTAAGCATGAGCTGCTGCATCATCTCTGCATCGTCGTCCCAATTGTTGAAGTTCTCTTCCACATAGGCTACGAAGTCCTCGTTAGGCAGCATAAGCGTGCTGAAGATAAACTGAATAATTTCCTTCTCAGCCTTAGGTGT
Organism: Bacteroidota bacterium; assembly: GCA_023433265.1. Lineage (GTDB taxonomy): Bacteria > Bacteroidota > Bacteroidia > Chitinophagales > Chitinophagaceae > JAEZDR01. The sequence continues at coordinate 49,681 of JAEZDR010000189.1, forward strand.
ACGTTCTAGTTCTGCTATGTAATATTTATAGGGCTCGCTTTCCACGAGCTTATTATATAGCTTCCGTATCATGTCCTTATCTGCGCGCAGTTCAGGCTTGTCTTTCTCCATAGCGGCCTGGTAACCCTCCGCTTCCCTTATTTTCCAAAGGACGGTGTTAGAGGCTATCTTGGTATTCACATTGCGATCTTCTACTGAAGGCAGGTTTTTGCTAGCCCTGCGGTAGGCATCTGTTTCTGCATAGGCAGCTACACTAGTGAGGTGGTAGAGTAAGAATACAAAAAGCTCTCTCGATCTATCAAGGCTCCTGTTAAGCAACTTTACAGGATCGTTTGCCTTAGCCGCGCCTGAATTATCACTATCTATCCATTCAAGGGCATACAACACCTGCATCACCTTAACCCTAATATTTCTTCTACTAATCATTTCCGGGAACCAGTTTTTTAGCGGGTGCGAAGATAGGGAGAACCCACCTGTTTACTAATGCGAAAAGCCGCATTGCCTGTAGCGCAGGTGTTAAATTAAACGAAAACAATGTCTTCGTTGTCCAGTTCTTTCTGGATAGCCGACTTACGGGGAAAGAATAAAAGAACGTAAGCGAGGTAAATAATTGCTAACCAAAGGAAAATCCACCTTGAGGTAAGAATGAACAGTCCGAGAGCGGATGTGCCAACAAGAAAGTTCCATATAAGCTTTTGCCTGTACAGGCTTCTGTACGCCTTCACTTTATCGTCGAAGTCAGTAAGTTGGCCAATCTCTTCTTTTTTCTTCTGCTGGAAGTTACTGATGATCATTGAGAGGAAGAAAGAGCCGAAGATGAAAAACCATTTGAGGCGTGTTATGTAAATCAGGTTGGTCATGTAGTAAAAGCCCGTCCTCACTATCACAAGCGATACAATAATGGCGGCTATATAGAAAACAATAAAGCTCCAGAAAAGGTTCTTAAAAGGCTTTATTTCTACAGTATAAAATTGCATACCTCCACTAAACAACAATTTTTAAACCATATAGCAAACAGGGATGTAGAAATAACTGCTGTTTCAAGCCCTGTTGTGCCAAGAAGTTTTTGCCTGCAAGTTTGCGCAGCTAATCAACTTGTTATACCTTTAGCGCCCTGAGAACAGCTACCGGAGTTGTAATTCCATTTCGAGATATAGTGCTATAGGTTTGTGTGTAGGAAATCATCCTCGTTATAAAGGATACCTCTATAAGTTGATATGTACCGGGCAGGACACAAATACAAGTACCTAAATATAAATAGCCTTAATCATGGGAGTTATCAAAGAAAGGTTTAAAGCAAAAGCAGAGATTGCCAATACGGAGATTAAGAATCTTCTCAAAGAATACGGTAACCGCAAAATAGGAGAGGTTACTCTTGCACAGATTTACCAGGGCATGAGAGGTATCACCGGCCTTGTTACGGAAACAAGCTTACTGGATGCACAGGAAGGAATCAGGTTCAGGGGTCACTCTATTCCTGAGTTACAGGAGAAGCTACCAAAAGCGGAGAAAGGCAGCGAGCCATTGCCGGAAGGCTTGTTTTACCTGATGCTGATAGGAGAGATGCCCACTGAAGATGACGTGCAACACCTTACTTCGGTTTGGCAACGCAGGAGTCATGTGCCTACACATGTGTTTCAAACGATTGATGCATTGCCGCAGCATGCACATCCGATGACGATGTTCGTGACGGGTGTGATGGCGCTTCAAACCGAGAGCAATTTTGCTAAAGCGTATGCAAAGGGCATGGCTAAGAAGGATCATTGGGAATACACATTCGATGATGCAATGGACCTGATAGCCCGTCTGCCACGTATTGCAGCTTATGTTTACCGCCGGAAGTATAAGAACAACGATCACATACAGCCCAATGGATTGCTTGACTGGGCAGGCAACCTGGCCCATATGATGGGTTATGAAGACAAAAGTTTTTATGAGCTGATGCGGCTTTATATGACCATTCATGCCGACCACGAAGGCGGTAATGTATCGGCACATACTACTCACCTTGTAGGCTCGGCGTTAAGCGATCCTTACCTGTCTTATGCAGCCGGCATGAACGGCCTTGCAGGCCCCCTGCATGGACTTGCAAACCAGGAGGTGATTAAGTGGATATTCCAGATGAGGGATGAAATAGGATCCGACGAACCCAACAGCGAACAAATAGCTGACTATGTACGTAAAACACTGGAAGCGGGGAAAGTAGTACCGGGTTATGGCCATGCGGTGCTGCGCAAAACAGATCCGCGTTTTACTGCGCAAATGGAATTTGGAAAGAAGCACATGCCAAACGACCCGCTTGTGAGAACTGTTTGGAATGTTTACGAAACTGTTCCGCCGATACTACAATCGCTTGGAAAAATTAAGAACCCATGGCCGAATGTAGATGCCCATAGCGGTGCCTTACTGGTACATTATGGTATGGTTGAGTACGAGTTTTATACTGTACTTTTTGCTGTAAGTCGTGCATTGGGCGTATTGTCCAGCCTCTGTTGGGACAGGGCTTTAGGCTTCCCGTTGGAAAGGCCGAAGAGCGTAACAACAGAGTCGGTGAAAGGATGGTTGGCAGGTGCGGACGAGATTTGGGGCGATTAAGAGCCGAACGAAAAATAAATTAGGAGAGCTGCCGTAGGGTGGCTCTTTTTAATTTTATGAGATAAGGCTGGACATTGACGCCTCTCAAGGGGTGACTACACTCTGAAGGCTTATATGGTAGGAAAATTGGGGAATGCACTTTATATGGCTTTTATGATCACTTAGGGAGCACTTTATCATCGGTTTATCCTATCTGCATCCTCCCTTAAGGATAAGCTTAGCATCAGTTGAGTGTCAGTTTATGGGTACTGGAGTATCAGCTAAGTGGTACTGAAGCAGCGAATAGATAGCCTTTAAATAACACGGCAAGATGATGGTATATTAAAAACTGGTGTTTGCTTTTCTAATGTTAGCTTCTCAGCCTTTCAGTCAACCGAGCCCAATCGAATAAGATCGATCAGCAACCAGTAAAACCCCGCTTCTATTATTTCCTCACAAGTCCTTCTACTAATGCCTTCCATTGCAACTTACTAATACCGGCAGCAGCGCCGCCGCCTATGATAGCATTGCGTGCTTTGTCCACAAGACTATCTGTTTCCTGCACATTAGGCACTTCGTTTCTTCCATGCACCCTGGCCTCTACGGTTGTGCTTTTTCTTACCACTAAAAAGTTGGAAGTAGCATCACCAGTAAAGAAGTGCGCTACGTTGTTATCGGTTGTGAAAGGATTTGTAGTGGGACGTACCGTAACAAGAATGCTCTCTTCGCCCAAGTCTTCATTGGTTACAATGTTTTCTACTTTTACCCAGTCGAAGCCCTCACCGCTTGCGCCACCGGGGCCGGGTATGTCTATTTTTAAATAGTCTCCTGTTTCTACGGGCCTGTTAGCGCTGTTTCCTTCGCTGTCAACCACCTGGAACCTTGCTGTTCCCTTTCCTGCTAGCCCATGCCAGTTGTTTACATCAAGCAGGCGTTGTTTCACTGTGTTGAAGAAAGCCCTGGCTTCATCCATGGAGGCAAGCACTGCTTCTGCACTCACATTGTTTTCTGAACCTTTTTCGTTGTTAGGGACGAGGTTTTCAGGATTCATCTTTTTCTATTTCTGGGTGTAACCGGTCTGAAACTATGCCAGCCTTTTCGCTTTGTGTTACAAGCCCAATGGAAACAGAGTGTTGCATAGCCTGGTTGCTATGTGTAAAATAGCAGCAGCGTATCCCCTTTGCTTCTATTCGTTGAATACTATCTATCGCAAGGGGTTTCTTTTCCTTTCTTACCTGCCGGATATAGACGCAAACCACCTGTTGAGGAAAATGCTCAACAACTGAAGCATAGATTGCCGGGTCTTCCTGTGTATCGTCGCCCAGCAGGATGAAACGTTGTTTAGGAAAGCTTTCCATGATGCGCACAATACGGAAGAACTTAGTTTTATGTTTGTTTTGCCCGGTCTTAAACAGTTCAAAAAACATCTTCAACTGGCTGAGCAGGTAAACGCCCTTGGGCAACTGGTTGTCGTGGGCAAACTCTACGATATAGTCGTACAGGTTCCACTCGCTGCTGCTCACGTAAAAGAAAGGATTGGGATGCTCTTCGTTTGTACCTGCAAGCGACAGTAGCTGGTAGTGTTTAACCACGCCATCGAAAGGTTGCCTGCTCCTTGCATTTTCAGTGAAGAGTACATAAAGGCGCTTTAGCAGTGTGGAAGAGTGAGAGATAAGGAAGGTGTCATCAATATCTGATATCAAAGCATATTGAGTAACGAAAGGTACAAAGAAGGAGCCCTTGCCTGTTACTTCGCGCCTGCGCCTCCGCCGCTTCTTACGCAAAAGCTTTACGCTGATGTCGTGCCAGCCAGGTGAAGGCGGCGTTTCAGGTTTAAATTCAAGGCGGAAAAAGCCATCCCTCTCGCTATGTCCCTTTATTACCTGGCCTTGCCATTGTAGTTCTATATATGCGTCCCTGATGGGCTTAACAATGAAAAGCCTTAATAACGCTAGTGTGTTTACAAGGAAGTTGTTTCTAAACTTGCGACGGGGAATAGGGCTTACACGGAATACCTGCCCAATGATGGTAATACGCTCTGCAGTACCGAATCCTCTGTATACCTTTACGGTAATGCGGGTGTCTATGCGTAGCAAACGCCATACTCTGTGCTTCCAACTTATTGACGGGGAAGGCGTTTTCCTTATATTGGTATCATTTTGGTAATCCTGCATACAGCCTTTATTAGTAAAGAAAAAACATGCCACAAGATCAACCGCTCCTGCTTTTCGTAGTCAATCCCATTTCTGGTGGCAAGAAGAAGCATGACTGGGAAAATGCAATCAGGCAGTACTTTGCTGATAAGCCCTACAAGATTGAATTATTCGTACTTACCGGCAAAGATGATAAAACATCCATTGATCACTATATAAAAACGCTGAAGCCTAATAAAATAGTAGCAGTAGGTGGCGACGGTACGGTAAAATCGCTTGGCGAACTCTTGATTAACTCACCAATCCCATTAGGTATCCTCCCCGCAGGCTCGGCAAACGGCATGGCGGCAGACCTGGGTATACCTGATGAAATGGAAGCGGCCCTGAATATTGTGGTGAATGGAGTGGAGAAGGTGATAGATGTAATTGAAATCAATGGTAAGCATATTTGCCTGCATCTGAGTGACGTGGGGCTGAATGCAGAACTTGTAAAACACTTTGAACGGCACCCAAAGAGGGGAAAGTTTATTTACTTCCGGTTTTTACTGAAAGTGTTATGGTACAAGAAGAAACTTCATATTCAGCTTAAACACGATGATGAACTCATCAGCAGGAAGGCCTATATGGT
>JAEZDR010000019.1 GCA_023433265.1 Bacteroidota bacterium
TTGCAGGATGGATTCAAACGCAAAAGAAAAGATCCTATCGAGAATAAAACAGGCACTGAAAAATTCAGTGCCTGTTCCATTTCAGGAGGAAGGCAACGAACCAATGTTCACTGACTTGCCGGATGAACCTGAAGTTCTGTTTGCTGAGAACTTTACCAAACTGCTGGGCAGGTTTTCTTTTTGCGAAAACACCACCGACCTGTCTGTACAGTTGAAGCAGCTATTTCAAACCCAGGGCCTTCATAACATCTACTGTAAGGAACCCGCCATACTGGAAACACTCAACGGAAAAGGGATGGTAATAGAACCTTACAATGACCTTGGCACCTGCGACGCCTCCATTACCTCGTGCGAAGCCCTCGTGGGCAGAACAGGTAGTATCCTGCTTTCAAGTGCCACCGGAAGTGGCAGAACGGCAAGCATTTATGCCCCGATACACATTTGCATAGCGTATACAAACCAGGTGGTTTTTGATATAAAAGATGCGCTGCAACGCATGCGGGCGAAATACGGAAACGAACTGCCTTCTCTTCTTACGTTTGCAACCGGGCCAAGCCGCACAGCCGATATAGAAAAAACGCTTGTAGTGGGTGTGCACGGGCCTAAAGAAGTTTATTGTTTCCTGGTTCAAACTCCTAACGCCTGATGAAGCCACGCGCCAACATAGTGATACCTGCATCTAATGGTAAGAACATCTACTTCCTTAGCGATTTCCATCTTGGTGCGCCGAATTATGAAGCAAGCCTGGTGCGCGAAAAAAAGATCGTGAAGTTTCTCTCCAGCATAGAAAACGATGCCTCGCACATCTTCCTGCTGGGCGATATGTTTGATTTCTGGTTCGAATACAAAAATGTAGTGCCGAGGGGCTTTGTCAGGCTCTTAGGTAAACTTGCTTCTATGAGCGATGCAGGCATTAACTTCCATTTTTTTGTTGGCAACCACGACATGTGGATGAACAACTACCTGCAGCAGGAAATGAATTTCACTGTTTATTTTGAACCCGCTGTTTTCCGGATAGGCGACAAAAGTTTCTTTATTGGCCATGGTGACGGCCTCGGCCCCGGCGATAAAGGCTATAAGATGCTGAAAAAGCTATTCAGGAACCGCCTTTGCCAAACAGCTTTCGGCAGTCTTCACCCGTGGCTGGGATTGGGCATAGCTAATTACTTCAGCCGTAAAAGCAGGGAAAAAACAGGATCGAGCGACCAGGTGTTTCTTGGAGAAGAAAACGAATGGCTCGCCATTTACGCAAAGCAGAAACTGAGGGATGCTCATTACGACTATTTCGTGTTCGGCCACCGCCACCTTCCGCTTGACATTAAACTAAATGATAACAGCCGTTATGTAAACCTGGGCGACTGGATCACTAACTTTACCTACGCCCGCTTTAACGGCGAGCAACTTGAATTGAAGCAATGGGAATAACTAAATGGTTTCTTTTCCTGGCTATCTGTGCAGGGTTTGACGCGGCTGCGCAAACAAGGCAACCGGCAACGCCTGTTATGCTTCCACTGCATGTACAGGCAAAAGACTTTGATGTAGATAACCTGGGTAACATTTACCTTGTTACTGTAACCAACCAGTTGATCAAGTACGATGCAAAGGGAGACTCGGTAGCTACCTTCAACGACACAAGGAAGTATGGGGCGCTTTACAGCATTGACGTTACCAATCCATTGAAAATATTACTGCATTACCAGGACTTCGGGACACTGCTGGTGTTGGAACGTTTTCTTACGCAACGTACCACTATCGACCTGCGTCGTTTAAATATCATGCAGGCTAAAGCGTACTGCCTTAGTTATGATAACCATATTTGGGTGTATGATGAGCTTGCAGGGCGGATACGAAAGATAGACGAAAACGGAACAGCGCTGATGGAATCAGCAGACTTGCGGCTGGCATTGGAGGCTTCAATCTCACCCGAAAGAATGATTGATAAAGATGGCAAGCTTTATCTCTATGACGATGAAACGGGCTTTTATGTGTTTGATTATTTTGGCGCCCTTCAAAACAAGATACCTCTCTTAGGTTGGAAGCATCTTACCATAGAGGATGGACGGATTTACGGCACCACGATAGATGGCTTAATCTCCTACGATACCAAAACCCATATTCAAACCCTTCTATCGTTTATTGACCCCTCAGCCACAGGTAAGACCCTGTATAAAAACCAAAAGCTATATCGCCTTGGCAAAGACAATAAAATAACGATTACTGCTCTTGAAAATAAAAAGGTTGAATGACGGCGGCGATTCCAGGATGCTAAAGTGCCTTTACTATTTCGCCCAGTTCTTTATCCACCTGTCCCAGTTTACCGTATTCCACTACCCTACCTGCTTCCTGGCCATCAGCTTTTATCACTATGAAAGTGGGCACATTTGTAACGTTGTATTTTACGTGCAGGTCGTCTATCGCCTGCTTGGTGCGGTCAACGCCTATTAAAGTGATTTTGCTTTCAGGGTAACCGCTTTTATCTACCAGGCGATAGAATACGGGTAGCAGGTTCTGCGTATCGCCACACCAGGTACCACCAAATACAATCATTGAAAACTTATCCGCTTTGTCCCGGAATGCTTCCACTGCTGCAGCATCGGCCTGTCCATAGTTCATGTTGGTTTTAAACCAGGCAAAGGTTGTATCATTTTCTATTGCAGCGCGGTTGATGTAACCCTTCAGTATTTTCTCGTCTCCGTTCATAACCGTTTCGTATGTAGGGGTAGATTCCTTTGCCACCTTCGTAGCAGAACAGGCAGTAAGAACAACTATAGAAAAAAGGAAAAGAAATCTGGACATAAGGCAAATTATGCTTCTAAATTAACCTTCAATTCTAAAAGGAATGCCTTGAATTTGGTTAAAGACTCAATCAGCCTGAGGTTTACCCCTGCTTTGTCCTTGTTAACCTTCATATATTCCTTAGCGCCCTCGATGGTGAACTTTCGCTGGCGCAACAAATAATAGATCACCTGGAGGGTTTTGATATCTTCCGGCCTAAACATCCTATCGCCTTTGCGATTCTTGCGGGGCTTCAACACATCAAACTCATTCTCCCAGTAACGCAGCAAGCTATTGTTTACATTAAACCATTTCGCAACCTGGCTTATGGAATAGTACTGTTTTTTAAAAAGCTCTTCGTCCGAAGGTATTTCGAGACTATCCCCTTCGGCGTCCATTTCCTTAAACGACTTGCGGCCACGCTTTTTAACCACGGTTACCGTTACCTGTTGCGGCTCTTCCACGATGGCAGTTTCTTCGGAAGCAGGCGGGTCCGCTACCGGTACGGCCGGCGGCGCCTTGGGTTTTATTTTCACGGAAATCTTGCCATCGTCAAATACAAGTGTACTTGGTTCCTGGCCAATGGGTGCCACTTTCACTTCCTCTACAACAGGCTCTTCTACTACTGGCAGCGGTTCCTCTTCTGCTGCGGGAGCAGGAGTTGTTTCTATTTCAACAACCGCCTTAGGTGTTTCTACGGTGATGACCTCCTGTTGCTCTTTTGCAACGGGTTCGTCCATAGGTGCACCAAAAAGATCTAGCTGCCGCATAATGTAAAGTTAAGAAGCTGGCAGTTTCCTTCACTAAAAAAAGAAACAGTGAGGAAAATCTGTTGAGATACAAGGAGATCGGGAATGGGGCGGTTCTGTCGTAAGCAGGGGTCAAATAAAGCTTATAGGTAAACCATCCACATTTATTAATACAATTGATAGCTGCTTATCTTCACCGCTATGAGTTTTGAACAAGGCTGGCAGCTTTTTGTTGAAGGTCTTACTAACGCCACTTGGTACGAAACTGTGGCGGTTATCGCCGGCATTGTAAGTGTATGGTTAGGCAAGAAAGAGAATGTGTTGGTATTCCCCATCGGGCTCATTAATACCATCACCTTCATTTATATCAGCGCTAAAGCCCATTTATACGGAGAGGCGAGCCTCAACCTCTATTATACGCTCGTTAGCATTTATGGCTGGATGCTGTGGACGCGCACCAATACGCAACATCAAAAGTTGTTGCACATAACCCGCTCTACAGCCCGCGAATGGACATTTCACCTCCTGTTGTTTGCTATGTTTTACCTCGTGGTGTATGCGGCACTGGTGTACCTTAAAAAAGATTTTGCTCCCGGGGCTATACCATGGGCTGATGCCTTTGCAAGTGCTACCGCCTATACTGCCATGTGGCTGATGGCCAAAAAGAAGCTGGAGAGTTGGTTGTGGTGGATTGCCACTAATATTGCATCCATACCCTTGTTTTTTGTGAAGGGTTACATGGTAACAATGGTGCAATTTGTTTTCCTGCTGGTGCTGGCATTTATGGGCTATGCCTCGTGGCGCAGGAAAGCCTTTGCACAAAACAGGAATTAAATGAAGAAGATTGTTATTATAGGCCCTGAGAGTACGGGTAAAAGCACACTTACGAAACAACTGGCGGAGCACTATCATACCGCCTATTGCCCTGAGTATGCCCGTGCTTACCTGCACGCCAATGGCACACATTACCAGTATGACGATCTGCTGAAAATTGCACAGGGCCAGTTGATGATAGAGGACACGTTTGTTCACGACACTGAAAACGATCTATACTTCATTGATACGGACATGTATGTGATGAAGGTGTGGAGCGAATATGTGTTTGGCAAGTGCGACAATTTTATTCTTGAAAACATTGTTGCCCGCAAGTATGACCTCTACCTGCTCTGTAATATTGATCTTCCCTGGGTGGCAGATGAATTGCGCGAATACCCGGATGAAGCGCCGCGGCGGGAGTTGTTCAATATCTACAAAGATTTATTGATAAACCAGGATGTGCCGTTTGTGGTAATTGAAGGCAACTATGCGCAGCGGCTGGAAAAGGCGATTACAGCAGTGGAGGAAGTGAGGAGTAGTAAGTAGTGAATGCGATGTAGTTTGATTTGCGAGCGTTTGTTGTTATGCTCATCCAGGTTTCCGTGTAATGAAGATCATATCTTCTGTTTGGTTAGATACAGATGCCGGTGAACGCCGATGGATGATCTCAGGAATTTCGAAGTTGTTTTTTCCTGGTTCAGTTTGCAGGAATAATTCATCGTAGTAATAAACATAAGACTGATCGCCTGTACTTGCAGTCATCAACCCGGAGTTGTCGTAATTGCCTTTGATGAGACTGAAGTAAAATATTCCTCCTGGCCTTAACAGGCTAGCGCAGTCTGCAATCAATTTTTGATTGTCTTCCTTTGATAAGTAGGGCATGCAGAATCCTGCAATAATACCGTCGAATTTCAAGGTTAATGATCCGATTTGCCTGCAATCCATGACGGAGAACTTTGCTGTTGGAATATTCAATTCAGCCAGTTCAATCATCCTTGGCGATGCATCTATGGCATAAACCTGGAAGTCGGGCCGGTTTGCAAGTAGCCGTTTTGTGATATTGCCGGGTCCGCAACCAATTTCCAGGATCGTTGCGGGGCTTTTAGCTATCAACGCACAAAACCTGGCATAGGTATCATCATACATGTCCAGGTCCATGAATTTAGTTTGATAAAGCCCGGCCACTTTGTCCCAGGTTTCGAATGTTTTCTGATAATTATCCATTTCCTCTTTTACCTATTACTGTTTATTTCTTCCTGCCGGAACGCAATTTCGTGTTATTATAGTGTAACTTGTTATTGATGAGCCGTAAAGTGTCGCCACTAAAAACTTTATAATTAAACAGGGAATCATTGTATATCCATATTGCTGCGTTCTTCGAGGTGTTAGCGCAGCGCACCTCGAAGTTAGGATGAAGTGATTCTCCCAATCACACTGAAACCATGCACTGAATCTCATTCTTCCTCGAAGTGTCTCGCCCTCCCTGCCTTTTGGCGGGTTGACGCTGCGGCATTCAGAGTATGAAGTTAGAAATATTGATAGCTGAATAGTAATCACATCCATGTTTATTCGTGTTGAGTTCGTTGTCAGGATACTTTACCAAAAGTCCAGCACAAGTCCTTTTGAACATAGTAGCTTCGCTTGGTTTAATACCCGCGACTGGACGTCGATACTGATAGGCCAACCATCCTCTTTTATCCAGGGTTAAAACAAACTTATCACCTCTTTTCTTTCTTGACATGCTATTGTAGGAACTCGGATAACCTGATACTGAGTTACAATTAATCCCATATTTTTATTGTACCGGAGTTTATACCTTCTCCTCCGATTTCTAATAGAACAGTATCTTTCAAAATGGGAGTTCTCAACACTCTACCGGAGCTATCGAACTTTTCAAAGTCTTCATCCCGCATTAAAAGTGTAACGCGTTCTTCGAGGTGTTAGCGCAGCGCACCTCGAAGTTAGGATGAAGTGATTCTCCCAATCACACTGAAACCATGGCACTGAATCTCATTGCTTCTCCGCAGATTCTGTGACAAAATCCAAATATTTTTTATCTTTGAAATAAGGAAAAAAGAGAGCGGATTAATCCAGCTCGGTTAGGGCAGCTTTAACAGGCTGCTCTAAAAATATATAGGATGTT
>JAEZDR010000069.1 GCA_023433265.1 Bacteroidota bacterium
GGGGAATAGTGAATAGGCAATAGTCAATAGTTGTGCTTGCCTATTAAAGTTGCCTTTCTTAATTGATTCTATTATGGTTTTCTTTTCATTCCATCCTGGCGCTCTCTTCCTTCCTGTCTATGTACTACTATCTATGTAGTTTGTACTCCCCCTCTACGCCACCTTCTTCCACTTCAACCTTATAGAATTGATTGCAAGCACCACATCGCTGAAGCCCATTACCAATGCCGCGAAGCCGGGGCTTAAGAAACCAAAGGCCGCTACGGGTATGGCTACGATGTTATAGATGAATGCCCAGAAGAGGTTCTGTTTAATGGTGAGGTAAGTGTGTTTTCCTAAGCCAAGGGCCATTGGAAGGTTCCCGAGCCCTTTATGCATCAGGATCACCTGCGCGCTTTGCATGGCAACCTGGGTGGCTTCGCTCAGTGAAATACCCACTGTTGCTTTGGCCAGTGCAGGCGCATCGTTGATGCCATCGCCCACCATTGCTGTAGGAGCCATCTTGTTGAGCCTTTCTACCTGCGCCAGCTTTTCATCGGGTGTTTGTTCGGCAAGTACTTCATCTATGCCAAGCTGTTTTGCAATTACTTCGCACTTCTCGCGCTTATCGCCACTCAGCAAAATTGTTTTGATATTGCGGGAGTGAAGGTAATTCACCACCGTTTTTGCATCCGCCCGCAACTCATCCTGCACATCAATCCAGCCCAGCACCTTCCCATTCTTTGCTATGTAAACACTATGGCTATGATCGGCTTCCACCTCCTTTACCGCTTTGTACGAAGTAGCAGAATATCTATTGCCTTCTTTATCATAAGCAATCATGCCCTGGCCTTTCTCTTCTTCCACCTTGCTCCACCTCATCTCTTCCGGTTGTTTCCATTCATTTACCACCGCTTTAGCCACGGGGTGGTTGCTGTATTTTTCAAGCGAAAAGGCAATGCGCTTAAACTCTGCATCAGGCAGTCCGTTTAGGTTATTGAAGCCGGATATTTTAAAGTTGCCCGTTGTAAGGGTGCCTGTTTTATCAAACACAACCTGCTTAATATCCTTAAATATCTCCAGGCTCTTTGCGTTCTTAAATAAGATGCCGTTTTTGGCAGCTCTTCCTAAACCCACAGCCACCGCGGCCGGTGTGGCAAGCCCCATAGCACAAGGGCAGGCAATTACCAGTACGGCAATGCTACGCATAAGGCTCTCACCAAAACTATGATCGGCTATCAGCATGTTGCCTATCAAGGTTAGCACCGCTATCCCAATTACTGCAGGAACAAACACAGCACTAATCCTGTCGGCCATTTGTTGCACAGGTGGTTTCTCGCCCTGCGCATCTTTAACCAGTCTTAAAATATGGCTCATCACCGTTTCATCGCCCACTGCGGTAACGTATGCTTTAATGGTTCCATCCACCAGCATGCTGCCACCTATCAGCTTATCGTTCTGCCGCTTCTCAAGCGGCACGCTCTCGCCGGTTACAATGCTTTCATCCACACTTGCTGTGCCCCAGAGTATTTTACAATCCATGGGTACATACTCACCGCTCTTTATTAGAATAAGGTCGCCAACCTTAAGTCTTTCACTTTCTATGGGGAAGATCTGCTCCTGGTGTTTATCATCAAACGCAATCATGTTTGCCATGATCTTTTGCGTAACCGTAAGCTTGCGCACTTCCTTTTGCGTAAGCTCAACCGAGCGGTCTTCCATCCAGTTGCCCAGGAACACCAGCGTTAAGATGGTTGCAGTGGTTTCGTAAAACATAAACTGCTCCGGGTTTGGGCCGAATGTTCCAATAAGGCTGTACACAAATGCTGCTGTGGCACCCAGTGCTATCAGCACATTCATATTAGGTATGCCCTTGCGCAGGCTTTTGATAGCGCTTCTGCCAAAGAAGTCCATACCCACGATATAAACCGGTATGGTAAGGGCAAGTTGCACCCAGGGGTTAAAAAGGAACCTCAGCACCGGCGATTGCATAGCCGTATGATGCGGTATAAACATGTGCAACATCAACGGTGCGGTAAAGATTGCGCAGAACAGGAATTGCTGAAAATGGTTTTTAAACAAACCACGCGGCGCCTCATGGTGATGCCCGTCGCTGGCGTGGCCGGTGTTTACCCGGTAACCCATGCCTTGTATGCCCTTTATAAGCTCAGCTTTCGATACCTCTTCTTTTGCTGTAAATGTAGCTTCGCCGGCAGCAAAGTTTACTTTTACGTCTTCCATGCCTTTTTCTTCCAGGAACTTATTTATGGAAAGCGCACAATTGGTGCAACTCATCCCTTCTACCTTCCAACGAAACTTTTCCATATTGCAAAATTACCATAAGCCATAAACCACTGCCGGTTTACGGCTACAATTATCTTTAAAACCATGTTGCAAACAGTAAGTTTGCAACATGCAGGTAAGGTACCGGCTTAGCAACATCGAAAAGACTGCCAAAGACGTTTACGACGCTTATAAATCATTCAAAGTGTGGGCTTTTGATGCGCAGATGGGCGCCGGCAAAACCACTTTTATCCATGCCCTGTGCCATGTGCTTGGTGTACAGGAAGCCGTAACAAGCCCCACTTTCGCCATCATCAATGAGTATTTGTCGGCCGGTGGCCTTTCTATCTGCCACATGGATTGGTACAGGCTCAAAGACGAAGCCGAAGCCATAGACGCCGGAGTGGAAGATTACCTGTATACCAGCGATCTCTGTCTTGTAGAATGGCCCCGGAAGGCTGAAGCCCTGTTGCCTGGCAATACGTTATGGATCAGCATAGAGATCGTTAACGAGGACAGCCGTATCATGCATTTTCGCATTCCGCAAGCAGAATAAGCTGCTAATCCTCTAATTCTCAGTCTACCGTCCCCCAATTAAGGTTTCCATTGCGATGCTTTAGCAGCAACAACCCCTACGAACGGCATCAATAAAGCATACACAATCCATAGCAAAGGCAATATAGCAGCTATAATTACACGCGGTCTGCATTAAAAAAATTAGTTTTACATACTGAGTGGCGGTCTGCTCCTGGCAGGCTATATTGTAACCTCCTATTAACGCAAAGCATTCATGACGAACAAACCGGTTGTAAGTGGGTCTTTCAGCTACGAAACACTTGAAGAGAAGTTAGACATTAAACCTAAAGGCCAACGCCTGTTCATTGGCATTCCCAAAGACACTGCATACCAGGAAAATCGTATTGCCCTTACGCCCGAAGCTGTGGCTGTGCTTTCCAATAACGGCCACGAAGTAGTAATGGAGCATAAGGCCGGCGAAGGCAGCAAGTACACGGACAAAGATTACAGCGAGGCAGGCGCCCACATTGTATATACCAAGGAAGATGTTTTCAAGGCTCCCATCATAATCAAGACGGCTCCCTGTATAGTTGAGGATCTTCCTTACCTGCAGATGAACCAAACCATCATTTCGCCCATCCATATCTCAGTCATCAGGCAAGACCTGATTGAAAAAATGATGGAGAAACGCATTACTGCCCTCAGCTTCGAAAGCCTTAAGGACGATAGTGGCACTTATCCCATTGTAAGAAGCATGAGCGAAATAGCAGGCAGTGCAGTGATGCTGATTGCCGGTCAGTACCTCGGCAGCGCAAACAGTGGAAAGGGGGTTTTGCTTGGAGGCATCAGTGGTATACCTCCTACCAAAGTAATCATCATTGGCGCGGGTGTGGTAGGCGAGTTTGCCACCCGCACAGCTTTAGCCCTTGGTGCCTCTGTTAAGGTATTCGATAATAACGTTTACAGGCTTAAGCGCCTGCAGAACAATCTTGGGGTAAGGGTATGGACAAGCGTAATAGAACCCGGAATTCTTTCAAAACAATTGAAGACCTGCGAAGTGGCGGTGGGTGCCCTCAGCAATGAGAATGGCCGCAGCCCTATTGTGGTTACTGAAGAAATGGTATCGAACATGCGCGACGGCAGTGTGATTATAGATGTTAGCATAGACAGGGGCGGTTGTTTTGAAACAAGCGAACTTACCTCGCATGAAAAGCCAACTTTTGAAAAGCATGGGGTAATACACTATTGCGTGCCTAACATACCGAGCGGCTTTGCGCGTACAGCCAGCCATGCCATCAGCAACGTATTGATGCCTTTGCTATTAGAAGCAAGCGATGCAGGCGGGTTTGATGAAATGGTATGGCATCATTTCAACCTGCGGCACGGTATCTATTTATACAAAGGACACCTTACCAACTTCTACATCAGCCAGAAGTTCGATTTGAAATATACAGATCTGAATCTTTTAATTGCCAGCAGGCGTTAAGGGATAAATCGCATCCCTTGTTTAAGGAGTGGCAGGTTCTTTCAGTTTCAAAAGCAGTTCTTCAATTTTAGCAACGCTTAGTGGCTTTGCAACGAAAGTAGTGCCCGGCATCTGTTGCAGCTCCTCGTTGGTAAGCTGCATTCCGGAGCAGAGAATAACCGGTATTTCCAGTTGGGTATGCACTTCTTTTATAGATTGATAGATGGTCCTGCCGTCTTCATTGCCAAGGAATACATCGAGGATAACCATTACCGGTTTAATTCGCCTGATGATAACTTCTACGTTGTCGCTGCTTGTGGCCGGCACCAATTGCAGGTTGTAGCGTTTAAGCAGCCGCTCCATGGTAGCAAGAAAGTCCACATCATCATCAATAACTAATACCTTTTTCATTTCAATCTCCTTTAGTTCAAACTACCTACCATGCTACCCTTTGCAATGCTTAAGAAGAACTTAAAAAACAATTAAGGCTTTTCAAATCAAGGCTATAGCTGCGTTTTGAGTTAGGCATTTCTGCATAGAGAGAGGCATTGAGCCAGGTATTTGCTGCCAGTTACATGAGTGCTAAATATCATTTGTAGAAAAATAATCTCAAACAGGACGCGGCGGTACCTGCTTGATAAAACTCTTATAGGAAGCTGACAAACCGCATATAATGTGGCTCTGGGTCAAACTAGCTTTGTGCCTTTGATTGACAACAACCTCTAAGGTTACATTTAATTATTCAGTTATGATACCCAATGTTGAGAAGATAGAAATCCTGAGAAAACGCCGTGAAGAAGCAAGGCTTGGTGGTGGCATTAAGAGAATAGATGCGCAGCACAATAAAGGAAAACTTACAGCACGCGAGCGTATTGACCTATTATTGGATAAGGGCAGTTTTGAAGAGTACGACATGTTTGTAACGCACCGTACAAGCGCATTTGGCCTTGACAAGGAGAAGTATTATTCTGACGGTGTAGTTACCGGCCGTGGTACAATAGATGGGCGTTTGGTATACGTATTCTCACAGGAC
>JAEZDR010000083.1 GCA_023433265.1 Bacteroidota bacterium
CCATAGGGTATGCATCCCCGGTCCTGCTACGGTGCTGGTAAACTCCCCGGTGTTTGCATTCGTAACTCCAGGCCCCTTATAAGTGCCTGATCCGGGCACCCCGTTAGTCACCGTGGCGGTATTAACCATGATAATGGAATCGCTGATACAACGTGAAGCAAGTGGTGCGTAGCTGAGCGCGGCTCTTAACTTGATTGTTTTTGTAGACGTATCTGTATCTGTACAACCAAACGCTGTAGAGGCAGTAAGTTGAACCAGGTAACTTCCATCAGAATAGTTATGCGATGGATTCTGTAATGTGGAAGTATTGTTTGGAGGTGTACCATGCCCGAAGTTCCAGGCATAATTAACTACCTGCGTATCTGCAATTGTAGTGAGGTTTGTAAACTGAACAAACCCCGCGGTATTGAAACAACTGTCAGGTATTGAGAACGCTGCCACCGGAGTAGCATAAACTACAATATCCTGTGTAACTGAATCCACGCAAAGTGAGTCGCTCTGGAAATGATAGGTTATAGTATGCCTGCCAGGCCCTGCTATAATAGATGAGAACTTGCCTGCGGCAGTATCGGTGACGCCTAAGCCCGTATACCAACCGATACCGGGAACCTGGTTTGTAACACTCCCTTTGTTTATATCTACTTCATCAGCCGTTACGCAAACGGTATCAAGCGGAGCAAACAACAGTGCCGGTTTCACATTTATGAAAACGGTCTGGGTTGTATCTTTCGTACAACCTTTGTCTGTAGTGGCACTTAAGTACACATCGTAGCTACCAAACTTGTAATAATGTGATGGATGCTGTGCAATAGAAGTATCAGGATTTGTTGCCGTTGCGTTAGCATCACCAAACTCCCACCGCCACTTATTTATGACCTGTCGTGTGCTGTCTGGTATCCAACTGGTATCCGTGAAGTTAACAAGGCCATCTGTTGGAATACAACCCTCTGGCAATGTGAAACCAAGGATGGGCTTGCCATAAACGACTACGGTGTCAGTGGCTACTTTTGTGGGGCAGCCTGCGTCTGACACAATGGAGTCAGTTATTACATAAACGCCTGGTTCAGTGTAAACGATAAAGAAGGAGTCTTTAGTTTGAGTAGTATCTAATACTCCATTGCCAAAGTTCCAGTACCAATTGGTGGAATTAACTGACGTGTCTGGTCTTACCCAAATTGTGTCGCCCAGGCAAATGGCTGTATCAGATAGAGTGAATTTGGCCTGTCGTCGCCCGTCAAATACATCAAAGCTGTCTATATTAATACAACCTTCATTAGTATTGGAATAACTGTAGAAGTGTTGAACTACATATAAACCCGAATCACTCACATCAATGGAAGGCGTATTCTGAACCGGGTTGGTATTCCAAACATATGTCTGCGTTGGGAAGCCGGGCACTTGCGTGGCGGTAAGCGTAACCGGCGGCACACATATGGTATCTTTGAATTTGTTCCTGAACCTGATTGTATCCTGTATATAGACAATGAAGCTATCCGGTAAAGGTGGCGGCGGTTTGCATGATAAAGCAGCAATTGCCGCACGACATTCATATGATTTGGGGCGGATCACGATTTTCTCGATCCCCTCTGTGATATTATCGGCAACCGGAACAAGAATCAGCGACTTTTCTATTTCGCCTGGAGCAAATACAAGGCTATCGGGTACTGGTGCACCGCCCGGAAGGGTATAGTCCACATCTTTTGTGGCCGTTCCTTCTATTGAGAATTTAAGTGTTACCTGCTGGGTTGATGGCGACTGCAGGCGAACTTTCATTTCTGCCGGCTTACAACCTTCCACAGCGGTTACAGAGGTATCGCTCATATAGAAACCATTTGTAGGAACCACATTATAGGCATTTGACTTAAAGCTGTTAGCTTCAATAAAAACACCGCTGTCAAGTACTCCGTCGTTCACATCTGCGATGCCGATAAGAATGGTATATTTTGTACAAGGCTTAAGACCTTTATAAACAGCTTTTAATACCACTGTTTTACCCTTGTGCGTAAGGTATAAAGAAGTAGGAGGTACTCCCGGGGAGTTATCAATATAATATTGCGGAAAGAACTGTCCTGCGGGGCAGTAGGCATTAGGCGTACCGGGCCCCCTGTTGATTGTGTTAATTGCTACAGGCAGGTTGGTTCCGGGTACTTTTGCAATGTTCTTATCCATTGGAGAGCCGGGTACGCCGTCTCCTGCAATCATCAAGAAAGCAAATACATCCGTAAAGCCCGTGCACGTAAAGCTCTGGTATTCATGCGATGTAAAAACATAGTTGAATTCCATTACGTCGCCATCAGGAATAAATGAAAAGCGTAGAATGCTGGCATCATGCGTCTCATCAGACATGCTGGTATTTGGTAGTTCCCGGAGGTAGTTATCAAGCCACAATGGATCTCCCGGCTGGTTATTATTTGTACTCGGCGACATGGACGAAGGCCCGTCAACCCCTGCACTTCCGGACTGTGTTTTAGCTCTGCCACTTGTAAGGACGATACCTTCCTCCATATCAACTGCCCCGGTACCATTGGCAAAATAGCCAGCCGCAACGGGTGAGCCCTGGTAACGTGGGTAGTCTCTTTGGGTCGGAAGCCCGGTTCTGCATTCAACAAGCGTTACACCTTTTCCTAAAATCTTACGGGCCAGCCTCGAAGCTATGGTGTCGCTGATTTGAGTAGCCGTACCCGTAACATTCGTGAAATCAGTAATGATCATTCCCTTGTTTTTCGTCGTACCGTTAAACTCGTCTGCTCCTACGTCGGGTGTGCCGGCCCTTTGCTGCCCATCAAAGTCGTCGGTCACTCCAGTTGATCCTCCTCCACTCTCCGCAAATGTGGGTATGGTGGAGTTAAGGTGAAGGAAATTAACGTCAGTTCCGTTTACGGATTGAAAGGGTGGTAATTCCGTTTGTGAAAACAGGTCTCGGGAAGTATTTGATTTCTGACCTACACGTAACCTGAACGCTGAAAATATTTCATCCACAGACGATCCGTCGAAGTAAATAAGGTTGGCCGGACCCGGAGTGCCGGCATAATAGATGTTGTAATTGGAGGTTGCACTATAGTTATTCAGAGAACTGGCAGAGCGTCTCAAAGAAACCGACATTCCAAGCCCACTGCGTTGTGAAACGTTAATCAATAAGTTGTTTCGAAGGTCAAGCGAACCAGCGTTGCCTGCCGTAGAACCAATTGCGTAGATAGCTTCACTACCAAAATTTGACGCTTTCGTAGTTGCATCCAGGTAGATAGTGTTTGCATAAACCTGTAAAGTAGTGCCTATTGTTTGCAGGATACTATG
The DNA here is from genome assembly GCA_023433265.1 of Bacteroidota bacterium. Lineage (GTDB taxonomy): Bacteria > Bacteroidota > Bacteroidia > Chitinophagales > Chitinophagaceae > JAEZDR01. The sequence continues at coordinate 3,295 of JAEZDR010000083.1, forward strand.
TATACCGCTCATGCCGTTGGGGTTGTTAAGGCTATCCGCCCTGAATGCCCCAATCATATTATTGACCATCTTAACGAGGCTCCCTGATTGTATGGCTATACCCCTGACTGTTGCAGTCGTTTCCTTAGACTTAGTCGTTAACCCATATATCTTATTCCTGGAGATATTTACTGATCCTATGGTTTGGATGTTGATACCGGTAACACTTCCAAGTGCGGTAAGATTGCCGATAGTGTTAAGCTTTATTTCCGGAGCTGTGCCCACCAGGTTGCCTATATGAATACCTACTATAGCATTAGCAGATGCAACCGCAGTGGTAGTACAAGTTATGGTGTTATTCTGGACAAATGATAAGGTATGATTTTGTAAAAATATTCCGTGCCCAAGGTCTGCAGGAACGCCACCAATATTCTGGATCGTATTTCCCTGTCCCGGCATTCCTATTACGATGCCTTCGTCAAAATAACTATTCACCCCGGCACCAATTTGAAGAATTCCGTCCACGCCTGACGTGATGGTATTATTTGTTATGAGTACGCCATTATGTTTTCCCTCAATTTTAGTATGCACCGCCCCATCTGCAGAATTAGGCACAGTGTCCTTCCATAGATTAGAAAGGTAGATAGCTGCTGTATAAAAAGAACTATCACCGCGGAGACGAATACTGTTTGCCCTGATTACAAGATTACGGCAACCATCGTTCGTGTCTTTTTTAACGAGGATGCCGTATTCAATCGCAGCCGTTTCGCCTCTGAAGTCGAGGCTGTCAATTGTAATAAAATCACTGCCCTGTATTACAAAGATGGCATCCCCTGCCCCACCCCTTGTAGTTGTGGTAATACTACCGGCATCATTGCGCCGGATGATAGGCTTAGTACCCACTCCTCCCTTTTGAAACCTAATCGTGTTAGTAGAAGTACCAGTTGCTTTCAGTACAGGCAGCACCTCCGTAAATGTTTGTCCTGCTGCGATGTTTATAACAACCGGGCCTGACACCCCGTTCGTATTGAGAGCTGTAATGGCTTCCGCCAAAGTTTTGAAGTTTGTTCCACCTGTAGCAACAGTTCCGTCTACAGAAAAAGTCCCTGTCATGGGTTGTGCAAGTGAAAGGCGTGGGGTGAGTAGCCCGAGAACCAAAACGCAGAATGCAAAGAATTTGTTCATAATTTCTCCATGTTGTTTAGCAGCAGGTATGGCTCAAGCTATCCTTAAGTTTTACCTCCGCGGGGGAGAATGGATAGAAAAGGGGGATATCCAGTCTCTCTTTTAGGGGTTAAATCAACAGCTTAAAAGTATATCTTTTAAGATAAGGTTTTATTAACAAATGCTGTTTCTAAGGAAAAATTTATCCATTATATGGGGAAAAGTCCCAATGTGCTACCCTTTTTTATAACTGAGCAGTCCCAAAAAAGTCTACGTCAAGGGATAGCCTGGGTAACATCAGGGCGTTTTATAAACGGCACCCATCATTTCACCGAGAATTAAGGCTACAGGTATTGATAACCATTAATATATCCATACCGTTTCACATTTATCTCTAGCTAAATTCCTACAATGCCATTAGGGATACCGCCTATTGACCTTTATTTCTACATACCATGAAAATAGTAGATCAAAGCGTGTCTGCAGCGTATCTACAGCGTATTTACAGCGTATCTACAGCGTATTAAACTAGAAGCAACTTAGAGGCAACTATGACGTTAACCTGCTGTAAACCTGTATCAGGCAAGTTCCATAATGCTTAGTGATGTCTGAAGTATTTTATAGCAGTATATCACAGGAATTTATATCCCCATCGCTATTTCGGAGATGAATGGCATATAAAAGCCTTCATAAGGCCTTACTAAAGCCATATGAAAGCATGATAAAAGCATCATGCAAGCACCCTTAAAGCATGGTAAAAGCATGATGAAAGCATACTAAAGTGATGCCTAAACGCTAACAAATCGTTGTCTCAGGCTGTCCACTACACTACGGAAGTGCTACGGCTAAAAGGCCGCTTTACACCAACTTGCACAGTCAAATACGCCGTAATGCATGATGAGATGTTCAAAGGGGAACCAGGGAGTTAAAAGTAACCCGAAACTCCTAGTACCTGCGTGGAGGAGGCTTGCGTAAAGAAGGCCTGTCGCCACCCGGGCGGAACGACCCACGTGAGGCGCCACCCGACGTCCCACCTTCAGTGGCTTCCTGAACGCTCATGCGTTTTCCCCGGCCTATACCCACACCATTCAGTGTTTCTATAGTGCTTTTAGCTTCCACATCATCAGGCATTTCAACAAAGCCAAAGCCTTTGCTTTTTCCGGTAGCCCTGTCAGTAACCAGCTTCGCTGCACTTACAACACCATACAATTCAAACATTTCTCTCAGGTCCACTTCATCAAAGTCAGATGGAAGCCCGGCTACGAATAATTTCATAAGACTACTTAAAGGTCAAAAGTACAGGGTAACCAGTTCTTGGCAAAAGAGAAATTAAATTGAATAACCTTGTTATAGTTTTCAGACCTTTGAGGAAGAAAGTATATGACCGATTGCAGTGTCTTTATTGACAAGGCGATACCGCCCACCGAAGAATCGCTGAAAACCGCTTTAGGCGAGAAGTACATTTTATGGCGCAACCTGCGCAGCCATGTAGAGGAAAAGCTAGGAAAGCCAGGTGGTGGGTGGCACTATTCCGGGGTAAAGTTTGGCTGGAGTTATCGAATTAAGGAGAAGGATCAAAACGTCATTTACTTATTGCCAAGGAAGCTGGCATTTAAGGCAGCCATGGTGTTTGGTGAAAAAGCTGTTGAAAGAATATTAGCAAGTGATATAGGTACCCAGGTAAAAGATTCGCTTAAAGCTGCGGTCAGATACGCTGAAGGCAGGGGAATAAAATTGCAGGTAGACGACGAATCGTCTTTTAACGACGTACTTACTTTGGTGACAATAAAACAGGAAGGGAGGCGCTGACAAATGAAGAAACGAGGCTTTTTACCTTCCCTTTTTATGCGTAAGGCTATCGCTGTAATGTTGGCGGCAGCATTGATGGCTCCCGCTATCGCCATCTTTTTTTCCTATCTTTTAAAAGACAGCAGCCTGCGGCATCCTGTACTGCTTATTATTGTGGTGTTAACAGGTGCTATTGGCGGAAGGGTAGTTTTTGAGATGTATGCAACTTCCAAAAAGGTTGGCTGGCTTAAACCCTTGTTTGCACTTACCTCAATTTTTATCTATGCCCTCTTTGTGTTGGCAGGCATCATTATCGCAAGGCTTGGGCCTTTTAATTAAGCTGAATGAAATCTGGTTTTCTAATAAACTGGCTGAGGTACCGGAACTGAAGGTTGGTTGATAGTTCAATGAGGAATGCTGAAGTTTGATGTTGAACGTTAGGGAAATAATGCGCTTTTGCTTCCACCGTTCCAAACACAAGGTTTTCGTTCCTTATCCTTAAACCTGTAGTTAACACTGTAAAAATATCGGATTGGCCAAAACTGCCGTTAGCAGGTTTTAACAGGCTAAGCCCCGCTCCGGCTATGGGCGCAAAATGAAAGCCTATTAAATTCCAACTGTCGTTGAAAAACAAGGTTTCTGCTCGTAATGTAACTCTTGTATCGGCTGCAACTGTTCCATTGGTCATCATGGGCAAACCATATTTACTTTCCAGAAACAGCGGCGTATTAAGCCTGGTTCTGAACTCTTTGGCTATACCTGCATTTAGAAAAAAACGTTGTTTCCACCCTGTTCGCATCGTGCGCAGGCGGCTAATGAAGTCAACATTGAAAAGCACACTAATGTCTTCAAAAGCCTCATTGTACAGGAAAGATCCATACCTGGCAGTGAAATCAAAATAGTGGTTGCGCCGCGTAAAATAATATCTCCTGAAGTCGAGTCCAAAGTAGGAACGCTCCCTGTTTTCCTTATTGGTAAAACCCATTATCAGTGAAACATCAGAACCTTCAGGAACGTCTTCATTGCGCCCGAATCCATAGATATACCTTGTTCTGTAAAACTCTTGCTTGAATATGGAAAAAGAACCAAGTACCCCTTTCACATCAGCATACATAAAGTGATAATTGCCTTTGTATATGCCGGGCACTTCCCGAAATTTTTGTGTAAATAATCTTAGTCCCGCAAACTGTCGCCACCTGTTATCGTTCAATTTGCCGATGGCTTTCTTACCGTTAATAAGATAGCCGCCCCAAACGTCGTAATTGTGATATTGATATTGCAGGTCCGACTTAAAAACGGAGTCTGGGCTATACCGGTTCTTAGTATGGTGGTAGCCGAACTCGAAAGCATATGTCCAACTGTCATAGGCACTAACAAGTGGCTTGACAAGACCGGCAAAAATGTGATCCTCCTCTCGTTTACCATTGCTAAATGATACTCCGTAGGTTGTAAATCCACCATGCACATCTATAAATGTTCCATTGATATTACGTTGCCGGTATTCTGCACGATACCCTGTGTTGTTTTTTCTCTCACCATCGTAAAAAAAACCACCCCAAATGCTGTTACCGGTTCCGTGCAGGTTTTCTTCTTTGGCTAAAATTTCAAAACTCTGGTTTCCATGCAGGCTAACTTCACCCCCGATAGAGAGTACATCCCGGGTAATGACGATTGCATCTACCAAATCCGGCCGCTGCTTTACCGTCCTTAATACGATTCTTGCATCATTCAAAAATACTTGCTCACGAAGATGCCGTTCATTGTCTGCTAACAGGTAGGGCATTACCACATCACCTTCATGGAAGAAGAGGTTCTTCCTTACTACCTGGTCGCGTGTTGTGGTATGTAGTTTACGGGCCGTGTTTAAAAGAAAGTTGTTGATCGCTTTTGTCGTATCTTGAAAAGTACGCCCAACATCGAACCTGCTTATTATAATATTCCTGATTCTTTTGCCTTTATACCGCTGAAACGGAGCGTCGTTTCGTACAACTCCTTCAGAATAGGTGAGATCGGTTAAGGTATCAGTAGAAAAAGCCTGCACCAACTGGCTAAAAAGACCATTCTTCGTTTTGGGTTCAGTTGTGTCTTTTTGCTGTTCCGCTTTTCCTTTTTGGCTCTTCGCATCACAGGGCAACAAAATCAGCGCACTGCAAAAGGCGACAACGTACGCTGTCCAGTTTAATAACCCCCTACCCTTGTGTCTTCTCGTCTTCATTTGCCTCTATCCACCTTGCTATTTTAACATCTTTAGTGCCATGATTTACGCATACAGTTCTAAAATATTGTGAACCAATTCAATACTAAACTACCCAGCGTCCTCATTCGGCAACTATTGTTTTGTTGCCGTATCGGCACCCTTCTTTTTAAACAAACCGTCTATCAGGCCCCTCCCGGTTTGTTCAAGCCTCTTTTTGGGATCCTGTTGTTGGGTCGTATCCTTCTTACCCGTAAGTCCTTTTAATATCTCATCTTTTGCCGACTGTATGGCCTGGTTTTTTGCGCTCTGCAATGAGTCTTTCACTGTTTGCTTTGCCGAGTCAACCTTATTCTGAACGAAGGTTGTTACCTGGTCTTTCATATCCTGTACAAGCGAAGTAGCTGTTTGTTTAAGATCTGTCGTAATGTTTGGATTGTTCAGCAAACCGGTTACGCTCACCTTTAGCGGTACCATATCGCCCACCTTCAATGGCATTCCCTTATCCCCTGCTTTGGCTGCAAGGTTATCAATCAACGCGTTGCCACGGGACCCCATTAGCTGTCGCGGCACCTTCATGTTGATGGTATAATCAAGTGTTTGATCTATTCCATGGAAACCTCCAATTTCCATGTCTATGTCTTTCACTTTTAAGTTGAAAGGTTTAATGAGAATCTTTCCATTTGCTACTTCAAACGATCCTTTTATATCTCTCATGCTGATGTTCTGAAGACTGCTGATGTTAAGCGTTTGCGACAATTTGTCCAAGGGAGTAAACTTGCTTAGAAACCCTTCCAATAAAAACATGTTTCCATTGCCGGTTAAAGAATTTAACTCGGGTATCATATTGTCTCCCAACTTTCCCTGTAGGCTCATCTTCGAGCTAAGCCTTCCGGATAGAAATTTACCCACAGGCATCAGTTTCTGGAAGGTATTGAAAGTGTAGAACGACTTTTGGATATTGAAATTCTTCAGGTCATAGCTCATCGCTATATCGGGTTTCTTTTTATCCAGTTTAGTAGAATAAGATCCATTTATTACCATCGATCCGTCCATGGCTTCACCTTTTACGTTCTTCATCGTGACGGTTTCATCGGCTACTACAACCGAACCTGCAACATTGGTAATATCAAGGTTGTCATAGTGAACTTTTCCCACTGCCGCATCCAGTTTGATGTTTAGGTTGGCAGGAACCACAAACGGGTCAGATGGCTTACTTGCATTGGCGGTGTCGGCAGCAGTAGCCATAAACTCATTTAAATTAAGATAGTCTGCTTTTACTTTTACAGATGCATCTAACGCCTGCCCTTTCAATAGGTACGGTAGCAGGTTATTAATTGAGCCATCAGCACTAAAATTTGTACTCATGTATTTACCACCCAGTTTGCTAACCGTCACATTTTTTGGATTAAATGTCATGAGCATGTTATTCACCAATATCCCGGTGGGGTAGTCCGGTGAAATGTATTTGAGTTGATTAACCGCCAAGGTGCCTTTTGCTGAGAACTTATCATACTGCTGCTTCTGAATAGCGTTCACGGAGCCCACAACTGCCAGGTCAGAATTTATTATGCCACTTACCGACGTACCTGTAGGCATTTTTATAAACTGGCCCATTTTACCCAGGTCTATCTTGCCTTTCGCGAAAGCATCAATAAACATGTTGCTTACAGGTTGTTTCATCAGGAAACGGAAATCCACCGGTTCATCTTCAAACTCAATATGTCCTTTTGGAATGTCCACTACGGTGTTGTCGGTAACGCCATCAGGGTTGGTAACCTTAACGGTAAGATTGATGTTTTTTACAGGCTTGGGCAAATCAGGGTATTGGAAGAATCCATTGCTTACATCTAGGTTCAAAGCATATCCCGGTAGCTGCGTTTCACTATAAGTTCCTTTTACAAAGCCATTGAAGATTGCCTTTCCGCTTGTTTTAATGCTCGCAAAATTGTTTGCGTAAACTTGTGGGATAAACGAAAGAATGTTTTTAAAATCAGTTGACGGGGCATCAAAGGCAATATCCATTGCATAGGCATCATTTGCCAACATCTGAACAAAACCCTTTACCCGCAGTTGCAATTCGTTAAGTTTAACCTCGTCCGTTGTGAAACTGTATTTTTCTACGCGGTTGTCCACGTTTAATACAAGGTTGATCCCTGTTTTTACTTTGGATAAATAGGGAACTCCGGCATAGATTACATCAATTGAATCTGCCGTTGTTTTAGTGGTAAGGTTAAAAACATCTTCCGTAAAGTCGCCCGAGCCTTCGTGGTTGAGGTTATACACGAAAGCTTTCATATTCACCAGGTCATCACTATAGCCTATTTTGCCGTTGGTGATGGTGTATTGCTGCAGCTTCATATTAAAGGGAGTAGCAGCAGTTGTATCCGTAGCTGTACTATCCGCTTTTACTATATCCCAGTTAGAAGAACCATCTTTTAGCCTGATAGCATAAATAGTAGGTTCCTGTACATGCACAGCATAGATATTCATCTCTTTACCGCGGATAATGCTCATGATGTCCAGGTCTGCATCCAGTTTCCGTATTTTAGCCAGCGTATCAGCAGCAAAAGCCCCTGTTCCGGCCACGGATACGTTCTCCAACTGAACGGACACTTTTGGAAAGCTTCGGAAAATGGACAGATCCACATCCGTAAAATCAACTTTTGCTTTAAGGTTTTGATTGATACCTGTTTTTACAGCTGCTATTATCTTCCCCTTGAACAAAAATGGAAACGATATCAGGCAAACCAACAGGAGCACTATAACAATCAATCCGATCTTTAAAATCTTCTTAAGCATCAGGTGTTATTTGTTGTAAAGTTATCGCCGCGCCCTTCAATCAAGTGTTAACGTGGAAAACAGGTTGAAAAACACATCTCCTATAATTTGCCTCAATCCTTATCTAATCTGCCAATTATCATTTAATCGTATCTTCATTCGCTTTATTTTCGGCCAACTTTTCTAGTATTTCCTGTTTGCGCTCCACTACCTCATTCGCTGAGGTATCATTCGCAAGCACGAATAATAGATTACAGCCACAAACAAAAAACATTTTTCTTCTTCAAAAAGTACTTATGGAAAGAGTATTTAATTTTTCAGCAGGTCCGTCAACGCTCCCCGAATCTGTTTTGCGTAAGGCACAGGCCGAAATGCTTAATTATGACAATTCAGGTATGTCAGTAATGGAAATGAGCCACCGATCTAAGTTTTACCAAAGCATAATTGATGGAGCGGAAGCTACATTGAGAGAAATTATGCAGATCCCTGCAAATTATAAGGTGTTGTTCCTCCAGGGCGGCGCTTCTACCCAGTTTGCAATGGTTCCGCTTAACCTTTTGCGCAACTCCAAAAAGGCCGACTATGCAGTTACCGGTGTATGGGCAAAGAAAGCCCAGAAAGAAGCAGCGCGGTATGGCAAAGTGAATGTTGTAGCAAGCTCCGAGGACAAAACATTCAACTATATTCCTGAATTGGATGCTGCTAAGTTCGATAAGGAAGCAGATTATTTCCATATCACTACAAACAATACTATCTATGGTACGCGGTACACCAAATTACCAGATACAGGTAATGTTCCGTTAGTAGCAGATATGTCCAGCAACATTTTGTCCGAGGTTTACGATGTGTCTAAGTTCGGACTCATCTATGCCGGAGCTCAGAAGAATATGGGTCCGGCGGGTGTTACGGTAGTCATCATACGCGAAGACCTTATAGGTCATGCTATGGATATCACGCCTACTATGCTCAATTACAAGACACACGCTGACGAAGGCTCTATGTTTAATACCCCTCCTACTTATGCCATCTATATGTGTAAGCTGGTTTACGAATGGGTGAAGGAACAAGGAGGCGTGGCAAGCGTACAGAAGTTGAACGAAGCAAAGGCAAAGGTGCTTTACGACTACCTTGACAGCTCAAGCCTGTTTAAGGGAACTGTAGAAAAGAAAGACCGCTCGCTCATGAACGTGCCTTTCATTACCGGTAATGACGATCTGAATGCTAAGTTTATAAAAGAAGCTACTGCTGCAGGTTTCCTTGAACTAAAAGGTCACCGCTCGGTGGGCGGTATGCGCGCCAGTATATATAATGGAATGGCAATAGAAGGCGTTCAGGCATTGGTAGATTTCATGAAGAAATTTGAATCAGCTAACAAATAAAGCCACAGTTTATGTTTACCGTAAAAACGCTCAATAAAATAGCCCCGGTTGGTTTAAACCTCCTGGACAAGAGCAACTATGTGATTTCTGACAACGGTGTTGCTTCGCCACATGGCATCCTGGTACGGAGCCAGAGCATGCATGAAATGGATTTGCCCGAGTCGCTGCTTGCTGTGGCAAGAGCTGGAGCAGGTGTAAATAACATTCCGATTGATAAATGCACCGAAAAGGGTATTGTTGTTTTCAATACTCCCGGTGCTAATGCAAACGCCGTAAAAGAACTCACTATAATGGCGCTTTTGCTGGCATCTCGCAAAATAGTTGAAGGTATTGCCTGGTCGCAAAGCCTCGACGGGCAAGGTGCTGAAGTACCCAAGCTTATTGAGAAGGGAAAGTCTGCCTACGTGGGGCCGGAAATCTTTGGTAAGAAGCTTGGCGTAATGGGCAAAGGCGCTATTGGTGCAATGGTAGCAGAGGCTGCTGAAGCGTTAGGTATGGAGGTTCAGATGCTCGACTCCCGGAAAGCAGAAGAGTTCGCGGCTGCGATTGCTTCCTGCGACTATATATCCCTGCATTGCCCCTTGAAGAATGATACTAAGGGTTTCTTTAGTGCTGAACTTTTCGGAAAGATGAAGAAAGGAGTACGCATTATCAACACCTCAAGGGCAGAATTAGTGAGTGATGCCGATATGAAACAGGCTATCAAAGACGGTATTGTAGCGTGTTATGTAACGGATTTCCCTAACCAGGAAATGCTTAACGTAGAAAACATAATACCTATTCCCCACCTTGGTGCCTCCACTCCTGAGAGTGAAGACAATTGCGCAGTAATGGCTGCCCGACAAATGAAAGACTTTTTAGAGAACGGAAATATTATCAATGCTGTTAACTTTCCGGCTCTTTCATTGGCTCGTTCTTCAAAGAACCGCATTACAGTAGCTCACAAAGCGGACCAGCACCTTTCTGGCGAAATCACTACCGAACTGTCCGGTGCAAACCTCCAGATACTTAATATGGTAAGCGGCATCAAGGGTAGCTGCGCCTATATGATGATGGATATAGACACTGCGCCACCTGCAGAGGTTATCAGGAATTTAGAAAAGAAAGAAGGAGTGCTGAGAGTAAGAGCGTTGTAAACAAACGTTCACTCTACTGCAAATCCATTTGTAACCTCCCCTTTTTTAGGACAGGTTGTAAATATACAAATGACTAAATAGTTTTGCATTGCTCACCTGAAACGGATGCGAGCTCTGCTGAGGAGCAACTCGCCAGGGATAAGGTGAGGCACGGAGAATGTCCGCAAATGCGTTGTACTTTGGTGCAGCGCATTTTTCTTGCATAGATATTCTTTGTGCTAAATGCCTCAAAAA
>JAEZDR010000096.1 GCA_023433265.1 Bacteroidota bacterium
ACACCGGATGCGCCTGAAGATTTTACGGACCTGGAAGCTTTCGGCCATAACAATTACAGTAAGGAACTTGAAGATCTACAGGTGGTAATCGATTGGGCAAAGAAAGAATTCGCTTCATCGCGAGACGTAGACCCGGAAAACCTATTCCTAATAGGCCATAGCCTGGGTGGAGGCATATCAATAATTAAAGCCGCAGAGGAGCCATCGATCAAAAAACTGGCTACCTGGGCCTCCATTAGCGAATGTATAACGCCGTGGGGCAATTGGCCCGCGGAGAAACTTGCGGAATGGAAATATTCAGGGGTCGCATATTATCAGAACAGCCGCACCAAGCAACAAATGCCCCTCTATTATCAATTGTACGAAGACTATGTAAACAACTCAGCCCGGCTGAGCATCGAAAACTCAATTAAGAAACTGGAGATACCCATACTTCTCTGCCATGGCACGCAGGATGAGGCAGTGCCCCTGGCAAAAGCAGAACAACTCAAACAATGGCAGCCACGGGCACAGTTATTTACTATTGCAAGCGATCATGTTTTTGGAAGGAAACACCCCTACTCCGGTAGCACCGTACCTGCTGAAACGCAGGAAGTTGTAAACGCCACAGTCAACTTTTTATCTAACTGAAATCCTCAGCGTTAACCGCGATGACTAAGTGCTCCTTTTTTCTTCAGGACGCCTCAAACCAACCTCTTCATGACTACGTAGTGACTCCGATATAATTCCGATATGATTCCAATATAGTACCGGGGATACTGCGTGGTAACTCAGACTCAGTTGCCAAATTGACTCAGCCCTAACCGCGACATTCACTCCCACAAAATAAGAAAGTAACACAAAGTAGGCTTTTTCCAGCCCAGCCTTGTTATAACTAATAACACTATGATCTCTATCACCCTCTCCATAGCCCCTCTCCCCTACTTTCGCCGTAAATTCATTTGGCATGGATCCAAACATCGAATTACTTGCACCTGCGGGCAGCTTCGAAGCGCTTACCGCTGCCATACAGGCCGGCGCTAATGCGGTTTATTTTGGTGTAGAACAACTAAACATGAGGGCAAGGGCCACCATGAACTTCCTGGTTGACGATATGCCGGAAATCTCAAAGCGATGCCGGGAAAAGGGTGTGCGCACCTACCTAACGCTCAATACTGTAATCTTCGACCACGATATTAGCCTTCTGCAACAGATAGTAACCAAGGCAAAACAAGCAAACATCTCGGCAGTTATTGCTTCGGATATGGCAGTGATCATGCACTGTACTAAGGCAGGAATACCCGTTCATATTTCTACCCAACTGAATATAACCAATATTGAAGCTGTGAAATTCTACGCCCAGTTTGCCGATGTGATGGTTCTCGCACGCGAACTAAGCCTGAGGCAAATGAAAGCCATTTGCTCTGCAATAGAAAAACAGCAGGTAACAGGACCATCAGGAAAGATTGTTCAAATTGAGGTATTTGCCCACGGAGCCCTTTGCATGGCAGTATCCGGCAAGTGCTACCTGAGCCTGCATACGAAGAACGCCTCAGCAAACCGAGGTGCATGCGTGCAAAACTGTCGCAGAAAATACAAAGTAGTAGACATAGAAGACGGTCATGAACTGGAAATAGATAATGAATACATCATGTCGCCGAAAGACCTGTGCACAATTGAATTCCTCGATCACTTGCTAGCCACCGGCGTTTCGGTACTCAAGATAGAAGGCAGGGGCAAAAGCGCAGATTATGTATATACTACCACGGCTTGCTATCGCGAAGCCATAGAGGCTGTGAAAGACGGTAGCTATAGCGCGGCTAAGGTGCAAGGGTGGATGAACAGGCTGGAACAGGTTTATAACCGCGGGTTTTGGGGTGGCTACTACCTGGGAAAGCAATTGGGCGAATGGACCCATGCATCAGGCTCTATCGCTACCCAAAAGAAGATTTACATAGGCAAAGGAAACCACTACTATCCTAAACGGGGAATTGCAGAGTTTAAGATAGAAAGCTATGACCTACGGAAAGGCGATAAGGTATTAATCATAGGCCCCACCACAGGTGTATTGGAAACAACAATCGAAACCCTGCATGTAAACGACGATGGGGCAAAAGATGTAGCTGTAAAAGGAGACCTGTGCGCATTTGCTGTAACACAAGCCGTACGTACAACTGACAAACTTTATAAACTCGTAGTCGCCGGTGCAGAATAAGGCTTCAATAACCATCATACATCAGCGAGCTAAATGCATTGGCTGCAATTATTGTGTGGAGTATGCACCTGATAGATGGGCTATGAGCAAAAAAGACGGGAAAAGTGTTCTGCTTGGGGCAAAAGAAAAGAAAGGTTTTTGGAGTGTGTCTGTTGCTGCACATGAATTGGAAGCAAATCAACAGGCAGTAGCTGCCTGCCCGACTAATGTAATACAGATTAGGTGAGGTATAAAAATACGTTCGCCATTAAAAAGTGACGGCAATTAGACGCTAATACCCAAATAAGGTTATTGCTACCTTTACTCAATGAAAATAGTGATGCTTGGTTCGGGAAATGTGGCGACTGCTTTTGCAAGGCTGCTACACAGCGATGGATTTAACATCATACAGGTATATAGCAGGCACATACAAAACGCACAAACGCTGGCATTGGAAGTTAATGCCGGCTATACCGATAAGCTAAGCGATATTAGCAAGGCAGGAGATGTTTACATCATTGCAGTGGCTGATGCAGCCATCGAAGCTATTGCGGCGGAATTGCGGCTTCCCGGTAAAACAATAGTACACACCGCCGGCTCCGTTGCTAAAGATGTGCTTAGTGCTGTTTCAGAAACCTACGGTGTGATTTATCCGGTTCAAAGCATCAGTAAACGCATGAACAGGGTACCGCCCATCCCTTTACTGATTGACGCCACTGACGGCAACACGCTCATGCAACTAATGGACCTTACCCGCAGGATTTCAAAACAGGTACAGGTAGCCAATGATGAAGAACGGAAGAAACTTCACCTTTCCGCAGTGTTCGTATCTAACTTTACAAATCACTTATATGCAATTGCTGAAGAGTATTGCAGGCAAAACAGGCTGTCTTTTCAACTGTTGCACCCCTTGATCAAAGAAACGGCTGAACGCCTGCAGTTTGGAGAGGCGGCAGCTTACCAAACAGGGCCTGCTATACGGCAGGATTATGAAACCCTAAGCAAGCACATGCATATGTTGGAGTCCAATCCGGAGGCTGCCAGCCTATACGAGCTGCTATCGAAAAGCATCATACAACATACCAAGGATAGAGGATGAGGTGGAATCAATACCTCTTTGCTCCTGTAAGCATTAAGCCCCTGGTTCTATTTAGAATTCTGTTTGGAAGCGTATTGTTCTTTGATTGCCTGCTACACGTGTATAAAGGTTGGGTTTATACTATGTATATAGCACCCGGCCATCACTTTAGTTATGTTGGGCTTGAGTTTATTAAACCGCTGCCCGGAAATGGCATGTACTATTATTTCGCGGCCATGGCAGCAGCAGCCTTAATGGTAGCCCTAGGCCTGTTTTTCAGGTTCTCAATTATTGTGTTCACGTTACTGTTCTCCACTGCCTTTCTCATGGAGCGAAGTTTCTACAACAACCATAACTACTTAATCATCCTGTTGTCTTTGCTGCTCTGTCTTTCTCCGGCCGGTAGAAGAACATCCATCGATGTTTCCCGGAACCTGGTTAAGCCAGCAACCTACTGTGGAAAATGGATCTATATATTGTTGGTTGCCCAAATAGCAATAGTGTATTTCTATGGAGCGATGAACAAGTTGCATCCTGATTGGCTGTCCGGCAATTTTCTATCCATTGCCTTTGCAAGACACGTGGAGCACCCCGTATTTGGCGTCCTTTATCAACAACAATGGTTCGTTCTGTTTATTGCTTATGCGGGAGTTCTATTCGACTTGTTGATTGTACCGCTTTTACTATTCAAGCCAACCCGAAAAGTAGCAGCTGTTGCCTATGCCTGCTTTCACCTATTCAATTCCTATACTTTCAATATTGGTATATTCCCATTTCTTGCTATTAGTATGCTGCCGCTTTTCAGTGGCTTTAACCGGCAGGCTAGCACATACCATCGGATGGCAACTAAAAATTGGGTCTTTCCTGTTTTAGTGTTATTTCTTGGCGTTCAACTGCTTTTACCCGTCCGACACTGGCTTATTCCCGGCGATGTAACCTACACGGGCGAAGGAGAACTCTTCAGTTGGCGCATGATGCTCAAGAATAGCAAAGGATCAATTGTTTATAAAGTGGTGGACGAGAAAACCGGCAAGATCTACTATGTGAACCCACGCAAAGAATTTGCTAGCTATAAATACAACCTGCTTTGCTCCACTCCAGATATGATATGGAACTATGCACAGCACTTAAAAGCGAAAGCCAAAGAATCAAAGATGCAGCCTTCGATCTTTGTTTCGTCTAATGTAAGCGTAAACAAGTCACCGCATTTCTTGCTTACTGACAGCACCATTAACCTTTGCACTGAGAAGTGGCAATACTTCGGGCATAATAAGTGGATCGTTCGTAGATAAGGATAGGATAGTTTGTGGCGATCATTTACCAAACTGTAGTTTCAAATGCCATTGGCTAACTAGTTTAAAGCATTGAGGCAGCATAATAGCTGTTTTGTAGGCTTTGGCTATCAATTTCGTAGGATGTGGAAAACCTCTGAAACCCTTTTCTGGCATGGATTTGACTGAGATATCCACAGTAACGCAGTTACCTTAAACAAAAAAATTTGAACAGTTATGCCTAACTCAAGCAACAGCAGCAAAAGAAGTGGAACTTCAAAAAGAGGATTCGCATCAATGGACAAAGAAAAACAAAGGGCAATAGCAAGAAAAGGTGGCCAGTCTTCTCATGGCGGTGGCCGCAAGAGTAATAGCAGTAAGTAGATCTTGACCGTAGAATGGGGCTGGCTGGTTTCAATTATTTGAACCTAGTCAGCCTTTTTTATTCATCTAAACTTTTAATATGCCTAACGAAAAAACAGACAAGCAAGGCTTTAGCACTAATCAGCCAGATAAGGATAGAACGCTAGCTTCACAAGGCGGCCCCTCAACAGGTCTTGGTAATGCCACTAACAGAACCTCTGCCAGCCCGGCAGAAGACACTCAAACCCGACTGGCATCCCTTTCAGCACAAAAGAAGAAAGAGGAACAAACCGGGCATGAAGAATCTAACGATATAACGGAAGATGAGGTTAGGGGTATGGAAGATCAAACTCCATAGAAGCTAGGATACGAGGGATCAAACTTCATCGTTTAGCTGACCTCGCCGTCAGCTTTTTTGTGGCAGGCTATTTCTATTCCTTAGCTCCATTATTTTTTTGGATGGCCTGTAAAAATCTTTAAACAGCAGGCGCAGGCTTTGATCATATGTAAAGTACTGGTAAATCCAGTTCACAAACACTTGCACCTTGTTTTTAACCCCTAGTAATAAAAACAGGTGTAGGATCATCCAGACCATCCACGCGAACACACCATTAAAATGACGGTTCCCGGGAAGGTCGACTACAGCAAGCCCGCGACCTACTGTGGCCATGCTACCGCGGTCTTTGTACTCAAATTCCTCCATCTCTCTGCCCCTTGTTGAGTTTACCAGGTTTTTAGCTAAAAGCTTTCCCTGGTTCTTTGCCACATTTGCCACTTGCGGGTGCCCATTTGGGTATTTTGGGGTCTCCATATAAGCAATATCGCCTACGGCATAGATATTCCTTGAACCTATTACCTGATTGAACCGGTCTACTTTTATCCGGTTGCCCCTGGCGATAAGGGAGGGATCGATGCCCTCCGGTACATTACCCCTGATACCGGCAGCCCAAATTACGGTGCGCGCCGAGATGGTATTTCCATCCATCAGTGTTACAGTCTCTCCGTCATACTCCTTGACAATTGTGTTTAATTTGATATCGATACCCAGGCGAAGCAGGTACCGTTTAGCGTCCTCACTACTCTTTTCGCTCATGGCGCCCAATAGCTTTCCTGAACCTTCCAGCAAGTATATCTTCATAAGGCTAAAATCTATTTCAGGGTAGTCCTTCGGTAACACGTGTTTACGCATTTCGGCTAATGCCCCTGCCACTTCTACCCCGGTGGCACCTCCGCCTACAATAACAAGTGCCAACGTTTTAGCTACTTCATTTGGTTTATCCAGGAGAAGAAGTGCATCTTCGAAATTCTGTATTAGTCTATAGCGCATTTGAAGGGCTTCAACCGTTGTTTTCATCGGGTAAGCACAATCTGTGAGCTTTTGATTACCGAAGAAGTTAGTATCTGCCCCTGTAGCTATTACCAGCGCATCATAATCAAATTCACCAATTGTGGTGCTTATTCTGTTTGCTGTTGCGTTGATGTGAGTGAGGTCAGCTAATCTAACCCGCACATTTTTGCTGTTTTGGAAATGTTTTCGCAGGGGAAAAGATATGTTACTGGCATCAAGCCCTGCTGTAGCCACCTGGTAGTAGAGGGGCTGGAATTGATGATAGTTGAACTTATCAATTAGCAGGACTTCTATACCGGGCT
Organism: Bacteroidota bacterium; assembly: GCA_023433265.1. Lineage (GTDB taxonomy): Bacteria > Bacteroidota > Bacteroidia > Chitinophagales > Chitinophagaceae > JAEZDR01. The sequence continues at coordinate 6,536 of JAEZDR010000096.1, forward strand.
TGTTATTGAGATCTGTTGCAAGGTTTAGACCAGCAAACCCTCCCCCGACGATTATTACTTTCATGAGATTAAAATGAACCTGTTATGCTCAAATCATTTGCCAAGATAACCAGATAGAAACGCGTTTCTCAGTGTAATTGAACACTTTACCTGTACTTTGCAATATGCTTAAAATTGGGATAACAGGCGGTATCGGCAGCGGGAAATCGTTAGTAGCCCAGATGTTTGCTGTGTTAGGAGCTCCCGTTTTTGACGCTGACAAAGAAGCGAAACTGATAATGGAAACCGACGCTTCAGTAAGGAATGCAGTAATACAAGCATTTGGTGAAGGAAGCTATACGGATGCAAAATTAAACCGCGGTTACCTGGCCAACATAGTATTTAAAGATCCTTTCCAACTGGAGGTGCTGAACAGCATTGTACACCCCGCCACGATTGAAAGAGCAAACAAATGGTTTAAACTGTTTAACGTTCCATATGTGGTAAAAGAAGCAGCATTGCTTTTTGAAGCGGGTACAGCGACAGGCCTGGATTACGTGATTGGAGTTACAGCCCCTACCCACCTGCGTATTCAAAGAGCAATGGAGCGCGACGGGCTTACAAGAGAAGATGTGCTGAACAGGATGGAGCGGCAGGTGGATGATGAGATAAAAATGCGCCTTTGCAATTTTGTTATTGTAAACGACGAGCGAAACTCAATTATTAAGCAGGTAGTTAACCTACACGAGCAGTTCAGCCGAATGAGCAATAGCTAAAAGTTGTTTATTGCCTTTCCGATGCTAAAAACAATGCCTGACAATATCGCGGTTAAACCACGATACTAGTGAGCTCAAAAACACTTCTAACGCTCTTGTTACGCTCTTGCCTCGGACTTGCCTCGGACTAGCCTCGGACTTGCCCCCAAAATTGAAGCTGACTTCAGGGAATAATCCACCATTCTATTGGGATTATACACTGTTATTTCGTCAGGCTAAGTATCCTTGACGTTATTACAGATTGATATCTCTCTGACAATTAACAAGAGTCTCCGGAGCCAGTTTTGACTTTAAGGCATGAATTTTATATGGTTACGCTATAATGGTAATAGCGGCAGACATACCGGTGAAGGTTTCGAGGAGAGTAATGAAAACATTGCACCTCGACGCAGAAAAAACAGCAGCAGTTATAAACCTGGTATATGTATCGGATAAGGAGGAGGGAATTAAAAGGAATAAAGCTGCGGAAGGCTTTGAATTTTTCTACAAAGGGAAAAAACTAAAGGATGAAGCAACGCTTCTTCGTATAAAAAAACTGGTTTTACCGCCTGCATGGACAGACGTTTGGATCTGCCCAAACCCGGACGGCCATTTACAGGCCACTGGGTTAGATGCATTAGGGCGTAAACAATATAAGTACCACGCTCTTTGGACAAGCTTCAGGAATCAAACAAAGTTTTACCACCTTTTGGAATTTGGAAAATGTTTGCCGCAAATACGGCAACAGGTAGCTAAAGACCTTAGGGAGACACAGCTTAGTTTAACGAAAGTGTTAGCTCTCGTAGTAACACTTATGGAGGAGACCACCATCAGGATAGGCAATAATGCGTACGAAAAGCTGTATGGATCATTTGGTCTTACGACCCTTAAGGACAAACATGTGGACATTAACGGCGCTACCGTAAAGTTTAGCTTTAAAGGAAAGAAAGGGGTAGAGCATGAAGTGCAATTAAAAAGCAAGAAGCTGGCAAGTATAGTAAAGCAATGCAAAGACATTCCTGGTAAAGAACTGTTCCAATATTATGATGCAGAAGGCAGAAGGCAATGCATTGATTCAGGCATGGTAAATGATTATATCAAGACGGTAAGTGGCGGCAGTTTTACAGCAAAAGACTTCAGGACCTGGACAGGAACGGTGCAGGCGTTGGTGAAATTGAAGGAGACGGGATGCTGCGAAACCGCTGCAGAAACCAAGAAGAAGATTGTAGAGGTCCTGGATCATGTAGCAAAGCAATTGGGAAATACCAGAGCGGTTTGCAAAAAGTACTATGTACACCCGGTTGTTTTTAACCTCTACGAAAACAAGAGCCTCGAGAAATACTGGAATGCACTTGAGAAGCTTGTAGGTAACTCGCCATACGATCTGAAGCCCGAAGAAAAACTGTTGATGAAGATTTTAGAAACGAATTAAATACTGAGGTATGCGACCATTATGGACGGGGGCAATAGGATTTGGACTGGTAAATATTCCGGTAAAACTATACTCGGCTACCCAGGGCAGCGAGCTGAGCCTTGATATGCTGGATAAAAAAGACCACTCGAACATCAAATACAAACGAGTGAATGCAAATACAGGCAAAGAGGTTGAATGGGGGAATATAGTGAAGGGTTATAAGATGGGCGATGACTATGTGGTACTCGACGATAAAGACTTTGAAGCAGCAAATGCAAAAAAGAGCAAGTTGATAGAGATTATCCAGTTCGTTGAAGAAACAGAGATCGATGTCATCTATTACGAAATGCCGTATTACCTGGAACCTGACAAGGGAGGAGAAAAGCCTTATGCCTTATTAAGAGAAGCCTTACACAAGGCAGGGAAAGTAGGCATCGCCTCGTTTGTTATGCGCACAAAAGAGCATCTTGCCATTATAAGGAGCACTGATAAAGTAATTCAGCTAAACAGAATTCGCTTTGCTGAAGAAATAAAAGATGTGGAGGATCTTAAACTGCCGAAGCAAATAACTATTAAGCCGGCAGAATTAAAAATGGCCACCACGCTTATTGATCAGCTAACTGAAAAGTTTGATATAAAAGCTTTTAAGGACACGTATACCGAGCAACTCATGAAGGTGATTCATGCAAAAGCGAAGGGCAAGAAAATTAAGACTGAACACATGAAAGTTGTGCACAGTACAACTGACGACTTAATGGCACAACTTAAAGCCAGCGTTACTGCCATGAATCCTAAACGTAAGAAGGCGTCATGAGTTTAAAACAGTACGATAAAAAGAGAAACTTTAAGGCGACGCCAGAGCCAACGGGGAAGAACAAAACAAAGAAAGAACGCGCTCCTCTCATATTTGTGGTGCAGCGACATAAAGCGTCGCGCCTGCATTACGATTTTAGAATAGAAATGGAAGGAGTTTTGAAAAGTTGGGCCGTGCCAAAAGGGCCTAGCCTTAATCCGTCTGATAAGCGGCTTGCAATGATGGTGGAAGACCATCCCTACGACTATAAGGACTTCGAAGGTGAAATACCCGCGGGAAACTATGGAGCCGGGATTGTTGAAATATGGGACAATGGCACCGTGACAGATATTGCCGGAAATGACAGAGATGATTCAGAAAAGAACCTCTTAGAAGGTCTTCAGTCCGGCAACCTGAAGCTGAAGTTAAAAGGAAGGAAGTTGAAAGGAGAGTTTGCATTGGTAAAGCTGAAGAAGGCTGAAGACAATTCATGGCTACTTATCAAGCATAGGGATAAATATTCAGTAGAAGAAGATTACAACAGTGAGGACTTTACTGCCCGCAACTCACCCATCAATAAATGGATTGCCGCGCAACAGGTAAAAAAAAAGCAAGTTCCAAATGCAGGCTCCGTGAAACCAACAAAGCCAGGGAGGAAGAAGACGTCAGCATGAGAAGCATGATAAGTAAAGGAAGAAAGTTGGAACATTTTATTCCTGCCATGCTAGCTAAGGAAAGCAGTAAAGTGTTTGATAGCGATGACTGGTTGTACGAAATAAAATGGGACGGATACCGGGCCCTGTCAGAAATTGACAGTAAAGAGGTGAAGCTCTACTCAAGAAATGGATTGCTTTTCAATGATTATTATCCTACGCTGATATCGGAACTTAAAAAGATTAAAAAGAAGATTGTAATAGATGGAGAAATAGTGGTGCTGGACGAAAATGGAATGCCTAACTTTCAAATGCTTCAGCATTATGGTAATAACCAGGGCCACCCCCTGGTTTATTATGTTTTCGACATATTATATAAAGACGACGAGGACGTTACCGGTTGGCCATTGATTGACAGGAAAGAATTACTGCAGAAGCTTCTGCCCAAAAGCGATATCATCCGGTATTCTGATCACATCGTTGGAAATGGTGGAAACTTCTTTGACCTTGCAAAAAGCAAGAACCTAGAAGGTATCATGGCCAAAAAAGCTAACAGCCTCTATGTACCGGGTAAGAGATCGAGCGACTGGCTTAAGATAAAGCACCATCAAACAGATGAGGCAATCATTGTGGGATATACTGAACCAACAGGAGGGCGGAACCACTTTGGGGCTTTGGTACTTGGCGAGAGAAAAGGAAAAGAACTGGTTTATGCAGGCCACACGGGTACGGGATTCGACACTAAGAAGCTTAAAGAAATTTACCAGCTACTACAGCCTTTGAAAACGGATAAGTCGCCGTTTAAGCAAAAGGTGCGAACGAATACGCCGGTTACATGGGTTAAACCGAGGCTGGTTTGCGAACTTAAGTTCACCGAAAAAACCAGGGATGGTATGCTAAGGCATCCAGTGTTCCTGCGGTTAAGAAAGGATAAGACACCCGAAGAGGTCACGATTGATCAAGATAAGAATGCTGTTTCTATGAATACTCCTGCACCGAAACCAGTAAAAAGAAAGGGAACAACAAAAAAGGCTGCTCCTAAGAAGGAGAAGCCAGTGAAAAAGAAAAGCTCCGAAAAGGAAGCGGGCAGGAATGACGAAGTTTTAAAAGTTGGCAGGCATAAGATTATTGTAACCAATAAGAATAAGGTATACTTTCCGAAGGACGGCATCACCAAGCTGGAGGTGGTAAAATATTACGAAGCCATTGCTGACTATATTTTGCCCTACCTGAAAGACCGCCCGGAGAGCTTAAAGCGCAACCCAAATGGAATCAGTAATCCCGGATTCTACCATAAAGATGCTGCAGAAGAAGCCCCTTCGTATGTGGAAAGCTTTGAAGTTGCCTCTGATAACCAGAATAAGGTAATCAATTATATAGTTTGCAACAATAAAGCGACCCTGCTTTATATGGCAAAACTGGGATGCATAGAAATAAACCCATGGCATTCTACAACCAAGAAGCCTGATCATCCCTCCTACTTTATCATTGATATTGACCCGTCAGAAGAAAATACTACCGACCAGGTTGTGGAAGCTGCACTAGCTGTAAAAAAAGTGCTGGACAAAGCAGGCGCACCCGGGTTTATCAAAACATCCGGTTCTACTGGTTTGCATATCTATGTCCCGACTGCAGGCAAGTATACCTATGAACAAGTGAAGGACTTTTGTCATCTCATTTGCCGTGTGGCCCAGGAAATGCTACCGGAGTTTACCACTTTGGAACGGAATGTAAAAAAGAGAGGAAAGCATCGTATTTACATGGATTATTTACAGAACAATCCCGGTCAAACCATTGCAAGCGTTTATAGCCTTAGGCCAAAAGATGGCGCAACGGTGTCAACGCCGCTTGAGTGGAACGAAGTAAAAAAGGGATTGAACATCAAAGACTATAACATCCATACGATACACGACAGGCTGAAGCAGAATGGCGATTTATTTAAAGGAGTACTCGGTAAAGGAATAGATATGCTGAAGTGTTTGAAGAGGTTGCAAGGTAAATAAGGTAGTTAAAAAGCTTCTCCCAATATAATGTCGTTTCCTTAGCCTGCTTTGCCTGAACAATATTGAAGGATTTTCAGCATCTGAGAGGTCAATAACACTAATCAGTCGCCTGCTTTTATCTTTGCGGGATGGCAGATGTTGTGTTAGCGTACGAAAAACTTTTTGATTTTGTGAACCGTACGTTCCGGATGATAGGTTTCAATGCTGATGATGCTGATATAGCCACTACGGTTCTTCTAAGCGCAGATCTAAGGGGTGTAGATAGTCACGGCGTAGCAAGGTTGAGCGGTTACTTACGACTTTACGAAGCGGGCCGCATCAATGCGAGACCCCGGTTTGTTGTGGAGCATGAAACGCCATCCACTGCGCTCGTAGACGCGGATGCCGCTGTGGGTTTAGTGGCTGCACCTTACGCAATGAAGATTGCTATTGACAAAGCCCGCCGGGCTGGCACAGGTTGGGTATGTGTGAAAAACTCTAATCATTTTGGCATTGCAGGATATCACGCAATGTTAGCGCTGCATCACGACATGATTGGCATAGCAATGACCAATGCAAGTGCGCTGGTAGCTCCCACCTTTTCTGTTGACAAGATGCTCGGCACAAATCCAATAGCCGTTGCAGTACCTGCGAAGGAGGAACCTCCGTTTGTAGCTGATTTTGCTACAACCACTGCTTCAAACGGCAAACTGGAACTGCTGCAACGCAAGGGAGAACCAGCCCCGTATGGTTGGGTACAGGATAGTGAAGGCAACCCCTCGACCAATGCAAGACAGCTTTATGACGGAGGCTCGATGCTACCGCTTGGCAGTGACCGTGAACATGGAAGCCACAAAGGATATGCGCTTGGTAGCATTGTAGACATCTTTTCTGCAGTGTTAAGTGGTGCTAGTTATGCGCCTTTCGCTCCACCGTTTCCTGCTTATATCCCTATGCCACCGGTGATGTATGGGCAGGGCCTGGGGCATTTCTTTGGTGCGATAAGGATAGATGCTTTTAGACCTGCAGCGGAGTTTAAACACCATATGGATAATTGGATGAAGCATTTTAGGAAGGCCAGGACCATAAAGGGCTACGACAAAGTACTGATTCCCGGCGATCCTGAACGGGAGACGGAAACAGAAAGAAGAAAGCATGGAATTCCTCTACCCGAAAAATTATATATCGAATTAAGAGAATTGGGAAAGAAGTTCAGTATCAGTATCGACGAAGGAAGACAGGTACTTTAGCAACCTAGCCGAATATTCTAAAGAATATCATAGAGAAAATGCCGGCGAGCATGATCCACTTAACCTGACTGCTGATACGATGGTAGTCCGCAGGATTGTTGGCCCTGGCTAGTCGTTTGAATAAAAGTAATAACGGTACAATGATGAGAAGAATGCAATAGATAGCACTGATCCACCATCCGAATTGAAGTACATAGAATTGTACTATACATAGCAATATAATGAGGATGACCAACCAAACACTAACAAAGATTCTGCTGGCAACCATACCCCATACAATCGGCATTGTTTTGCAACCATAAATACGGTCGCCATTGATATCTTCCATATCCTTTACCACTTCCCGAACCAGTGAAATGATATAAGCAAACCCGGCGTAGAGAAAGCTTATCCGAGTGAGCTTCATAGTGAGCTCCCTGTCACCGAAAAGTAAGTTGCTTGTTTCGGCGTATGATATTACAAGCACAGTCCAGGCTGTAAGAAGAGAAATAACAATGTTGCCTATGAGCAATTTCTTTTTAAGCGAAATACTATAGACAAATAGCAGCAGTACACATGCAGCATTAGCAAACCCCAGGAATTTAACTCTTGAGGTAGCATCTATATAAAAACCGATGAGTATACCTATAAGACTTAAGACGATATGCCAAACAATAGCCCACCTGCGCTTAATGTGTTTATCGATAACAACATGTTGTGGCTTATTGATGATATCGATATTGAGATCGAAATAATCGTTGATGATATTACCGGCCGCTGCGATAAGTACAGAACTAACTACCAACAATAGCCACCTGAAACCTGAAAGATTTGGCTGTACGCCCGCTTCTTCAAAATTGGGAACAACGATACAAAAGAAAAACAGCAACTGGGTGATGCCAATGAATACCAGGTTAGGCCACCGAACCAATCGCAGGAAGACAGGTATTAATCTCAACGCTCAGGGTTTGGTTCAAATGTACTACTTTGATTTTACGGAGGTATCTATGGTCCAATCGCCCTTTAGCTTCATTACTTTCTCTATCACATCCCGTCCACAGCCATACCCCCCCTTCAAAGGAGAAATATAGCTACAAAGTTGCCTGATTTCAGCTACTGCATCATTTGGGCAGCAGGCGAGGCCTACGAACTGCATAACATTTACATCAGGAATGTCATCGCCCATGAACAATACTTCTTCCTTATCTATTGAACGAGCTTCAAGGTAATCCTGCAGGCAGGCAAGTTTATCTTCCACCTGCATCCACACGTCATGAACTCCAAGTTTGTTTAAGCGCTCCCTTACTTCGGGCGAGTCGCCCCCGCTAATTACCATCACCCTATAACCTTTCTTGATTGCTAACTGCAATGCATATCCATCTTTTACATTCATTCTGCGGGCCATTAGACCTCCCCCTAAAACGAATACGAAGCCATCCGTTAATACACCATCAACATCAAATACAAAGGTTGTGATCTTCTCAAAACGCTGGAGGATACTCATAGATGACAAAGGTATTTAACTGTGCTATTACTCGCCCGGACTAACTTTTCCGGCATTGGACGATTTAAACGAGAAATGTCGCTGCGAAACGTAGCTAAAAGCGATGACTATAACTGAAGTTACAATTTTAGAAGGGGTAGGAAACCAGCCAAACTGTTCAATAAACAGCTTTAGGAATACATAGTTCAAGAAAATACAAGCGAGGACAACCAGGAAATACCTGAATAGCTGCACCCTCTTCTTTGTAGAGGTTTCCTGCCAAACTACATATCGGCTGAGGTAGAAACCAATGGGAAATGTGATAAAGAAGGAAAAAATAAAAGCAGCTATATATGCGCTAATTGCTATACCGGATGTGATATGAAGCACCTGCTGATGGAGAACGAAATTGTAAATGAATGCGTAGAGCACAATGTCTAAACCGGTATTAATACCCCCACATGCCGCATACCTAAAGGTTTGTAAGGGCATAAAACGGGAGAAGAATGGATAGAAGATATCGATCAGGTTGAGAATCGTTTGCCTAGTATGGTTATGAACCCGCCTCATTTAAACTCCGCGAAAATAATTTCTTTAGGCGTTGCCAGTGCCAGCCTTTATACACAGGTTTCTATAACATTTGCTAAAAAGCGCCTGCCTTAGCTATATTTACCCTCATAACAGCTTGCCATGCAGAAGGCTTCCCCTAAGATTACCAGAGCCTGGTCCATGTACGATTGGGCAAACAGCGCCTATAATCTTGTTATTACCTCTACTATTTTCCCGGCTTATTACGATGCGATTACTACGACGCAAAACAATGCAGGAGAACTGGTAAGCCACCAGGTTCGCTTTTTGGGGAGGACATTTGAAAGTGCAGCGCTATACAACTATGCTATAGCATTTGCTTATTTGATTATAGCGTGCATCTCTCCTATCCTGTCATCGATAGCGGACTACAGGGGTAATAAGAAACGCTTCATGCAGTTCTTTTGTTACCTGGGCTCTTTGGCTTGTTGTGCCTTGTACTTTTTTACGGCAGATACGTTGATGCTTGGAATAACCTGTGCAGTATTGGCCGCGATCGGGTATTGCGGAAGCATCGTTTTCTACAACTCTTACCTTCCGGAAATAGCACCCCCTCATGAAAGGGATAACGTAAGTGCACAGGGGTTTGCCTATGGCTATATAGGAAGTGTTTTGTTGCTGATCATCTGTTTCTTCTTTGTTTTAAAGCCAGGATGGTTTGGTATTACAGACTCCAGTTTTGCCCCGAGGCTATCTTTTTTATTAGTGGGTATATGGTGGATGGGGTTTGCCCAAATACCGTTCAGCCTGTTGCCAAAGGGAACCCCTGCAACGACAAGCCAGAACAAAAGCGTGCTAACAGGAGGTTTTGCAGAACTGCATAAGGTGTGGAAGCAGGTAACCCAGATGCCTGTACTGAGGAGATTCTTATATGCGTTTTTCTTTTATAGCATGGGGGTACAAACCGTAATGCTTGCGGCGACACTGTTCGGCAGCCAGGTACTTCAACTGGAAGCCAGCAAACTCATAGCCTGCATCCTGATTATTCAACTTGTGGCCATTGCCGGAGCGTACCTTATGTCGCGGATGTCGGCAATATTTGGCAATTTCAGGGTACTGACTTTTGTTGTTGTTATTTGGATAGGAGTATGCATTGCCGCTTATTACGTAACTACTGAAATACAGTTTTATGTTGTAGCAGCAGTGGTTGGATTGGTTATGGGAGGCATTCAATCGCTAAGCCGCTCGACCTATTCCAAGATAATGCCCCCGACCCATGACACTACTTCATTCTTTAGCTTCTATGATGTGATGGAAAAAATGGCAATTGTGTTAGGCATGTTTAGCTTTGGTTTTATACAAGACCTTACAGGTAATATGCGCAACTCTATCTTTGCACTCATTGTATTTTTTGCGGTGGGTTTAATACTCCTGCTCACCCTCATTAACAAATCGAGAAACCAAGCTGTAGCAATACCTGCTGAACAGCAATAAAAAGTTGGCAATGAAACTCTACTCAATCGACACAGGCTATTTTAAACTTGACGGAGGCGCTATGTTTGGCGTGGTTCCTAAAAGTATCTGGAACAAATTGAACCCGGCTGATGAAAACAATCTCTGCACCTGGGCACTTCGCTGCCTCCTAATTGAGGACGGTAACAGGCTGATGCTGGTTGACAACGGCATTGGGGATAAACAAGACGAGAAGTTTTTTAAACATTATTACTTGCATGGCAGCGACAGCTTAAATAGCTCGCTTGCGAAGCATGGTTTTAGTAAGGATGACATCACCGATGTTTTTCTTACACACCTGCATTTTGATCATTGCGGCGGAAGCATCGAAAGGCAAGGCGATAGATTAGTACCAGCATTTAAAAATGCAACGTACTGGAGCAATGAAAAGCATTGGAACTGGGCTACAAAACCTAATGACAGAGAGAAGGCTTCTTTTTTAAAGGAAAATATTCTACCGATACAGGAGAGTTACCAGTTGAAGTTTGTAATTCCGGAAGAGGGAACGATGCTTTACCCAAATATACACGTAGGTTTTGCTTACGGACATACGGACGCAATGATGCTTCCGTATATTACCTATAAAGGCAGGACTGTTGTGTACATGGCTGACTTACTACCTTCAGCAGCGCACCTACCCCTGCCTTATGTAATGGGCTACGACATGTTTCCGCTTACCACTTTACAGGAGAAAAAGAAATTCATTCATAAGGCTTTCGAAAACGACTATGTCTTGTTTTTTGAACATGACAAGGATATAGAGTGTTGCACCCTGCAAGAGACCGAGAAGGGCATTAGGGTTAAGGAAACATTCAAGTTAGATGAGATATAGGCCCAGACGATTCCAGAAGCGGCAGGAAGAAAACAGCAGGGACGACAAACGAGACTAAGAGAAACAACATCACCGATAGAATCGGAAACCTAGCTTGCTGCGGGGTACATTTGCAGGGCATAGATTTTCATCTATGTAATAAGAATACATTTGATAGCGATGATGGTAGCATAAGCTATACGGGAACTTTTTATAGTATAGCTATGCGATAGGAATAAGCTGAAGGTAAGCTAGAGGTAAGCTAAAGGTAAGATGAAGCCTAGCTTACACCAGCCGCAAACCAGCCGTAAACCTGCCGCAATCCTGGCAAAACTACCGTGAGCGTGATTTAGAGTGCTCCTCCCCTACCCTAGCAGGAGTTGGGCTATTAGGACGAAGTGCTTTTTATTCGGTTACCGACCAAGTGCCCCTACAAGGCACAAGGCATTTTTATATTGCCATTCTACCAAGCAAATACTTCTAACAGGGCACGACCGATCTGGCTGGGGTTGGCGTTTCTTTTCCGGAGAGGATGATAGACGATCAAAGGGATCTAACAGAATGGTTGGCGGGCGAAGAAAGGAACAAACAAAGAGAGATGTTAGCACCTCTCTTTTTTATTATCTCCAGCTTACCAGCGAGGTAAGCGGATGCCGCAGGTTGCGGTATTGCATCATATCAACTTTTACGGAGCCTACTACGATTGGGCTTTCGATCCTGATGGGGATGTGGTTGTCATCATCCGTTACCCAAACCGTCATCTTTTCACCACCTTCAAAGATGGTTCCTTTAACCAAGAGGGGGCTAAACTTAATGGCCCTGAACTTACCATACTTGGTTTTGATAGTTTCTTTACCCAGATAACGGATATACATATTGTAAACGTTATTATCAAGGAACATGTTAAAAGGTATCTTATCGTCCTTCTTATACTTACTAAAATCGATGTTTCGTGCGTAGTAAATGGCGCTGAGCACATCCTGCACACAGTTAGGAACTTTATACACCCCGTTATTAGTGATAGCGGTATTGGTTTGCTGGTTGAATGTTACACTTTCATTGCTTTTGTAGCCACCCTCGTCTATGTTCCGGGAGAACTTATAGGGCTGCAGGGTAGCAGTGTCGAAGAAACTTTCATACCTATCGCGCACTTTGAATATCCAATCGTAACTAGAATTGGACGTACCTAAGCCCAATACATGATAAACAGGCTTATTGTTATACCTGGTAAGCGTGGTGGAAAACGATGCTGTTCCTGCGTTGACGTAAATACCCACTACGTTATAGAATACTGTGTAAGTAATTTGTTCGCCCGCTGAGAAGGCGCTGTTTCTAACCCCTCCACAGAAGTCATCTCCTGCCTGCAAAGGCATCCACAACAAAAGACCTGCTAATGCAACTATTAATTTCTGTTTCATTTATTTCCAAATAGTTTAACTCCCAATACAAATAACGCACCTGCAATTGCCGGTATGATGATGTTTATGAGCCAGATACCCGCCGCGGTGGCTACAATTCCGACCACATTGGTACTGATCATCCCAAAAAGCTGTAAGCTGACCTCTCCCCTCAATCCTATTTCTGCCACCGGCAAAGTAGGTACTACAGCTAACACAAGGAAAAGAACTGTCACCATCCAGGAGGCAGCGAGCCAGGGTATTTCGACCTGGAAGAGCTGCATCAATAGTACGTATTGGACTACAAACACTAAGTACCGTAAAAATGAGAGTCTTAAAACTCTTGTTAATTCGGACGCAGTGAGGTCTTCTACATGCTCAATATAAAACTTGATTTTCTTAATCCATGCGAAATGCTCCAACCATTTGGTAATGCCGGAGATGCGATAATACACCAGTAGCAATACAACAGCCGCAACCCCCACCATGGCAATTCCCACGTTTATCCAGAATGGCGTAACAAAGCCAAAAGAAAAATGCTTCTCCAGTATGAAAGCTTTGAGGTAGATAAAACCCGCAATGCCGGTTACCAGGGTTATGATCAGCTGGCTGATGCTACCTACCACCGTTAACGCGATAGACCGCAACCTGTTTCCTTCCTCCATAAAAAGCATACGGCCAAGATACTCGCCCACCCGGTTAGGTATAAAAAGCGACAGCGAGAGACCCGTTAGAACAGCTTTATAGGCTTTCAGGAAAGAAATTCTTTGTATAGGCTTAACAAGTATCTGCCATTTCCGGCTCTCAAAGCCCCAGTTTACAAGACTTAAAGCCAGTACAGCATAGAACTTCCAAGCTTCCTTACCATATAAAGACCGCAGGATGACATTCCAGCTTTGCTGAAGATTTTCCTGGTGACGAATACGGTTGTATATGGAAAGGCTCAATAGAATGAATAACAGGGGTCCTACCACATAATTCAACACTATTTTGTTACGCTTGCTACTCAAACCCATTGCAGACATCGGCCGGTTGTATACTCATTAATTTGATTCAAACCTACGGGAAAACAAAGACTTATAGGTAATTGAATACAGATAATCGTTCGAATAGCATATTTGGGTACTTTCACCTCAGGAATGGCAAGCCCACAAACGATATTAGGCATAGATCCGGGAACGCTTTTTATGGGGTTCTCCGTGATTGATGTAAAAGGCAGTAAACCTGTGCTAAGGACAATGGATGTTTTGAAACTAAGCGGGAAAAGTGACGTTTACGCAAGGCTGCAAACCATCCATTCTACCGTTTGCGAGGTTATCAGGCAATACAAACCGGATGCATTTGCTATTGAAGCCCCATTTTTTGGAAAGAACGTACAAAGCATGCTAAAGCTCGGGCGTGCACAGGGCGTGGCCATTGCGGCGGCCATGCAAGCGGAACTAAGCGTTACCGAATATTCGCCTAAAAAGGTGAAAATGTCTATCACCGGTAATGGTAATGCGGACAAAGAGCAGGTATGGAAGATGTTGCAAAGAATTCTAAACATTGAAGAAAAGCCGCAGTACTTTGATGCTACCGACGCCCTTGCCGTAGCAATGTGCCACTATTACCAAAGTAAAAGTCCAATTACAGCCGTAAAGGGAGTAAAAGGCTGGGAGGAGTTTATTGCGAAGAACCCGGAAAGGGTCAGGTAGTATTTCTAGTTTGTCTTCCTTCACAATTTGATCAATAAGTTCCTGATTTTGACCGTGCCTTCTGGTTTCATAAAGATTAAAGCTACAAGGTATTCTCCTCTTCCTGCTTCTTAGAATGCCTGGATTTGACGGACAGAACTTCTCTCGCCCGCTCTAATGCGATATCAAAATCTTCTGTTACATAGCGCTTGCCTATCATAAACAATAATCGGGACTTTTGAAACTCTTCCAGCACCTGCGGCTGAAGGCCACTCACGATCATCTGCATTTTGTCGTGTTTACACATGTGAAGCACGTCCTTTATTGTGTGGATACCTGTGGCATCAATAACCGGGACATGTCGCATGCGTACAATTAATACTTTAGGCTTCTTTTCGATAATCTTAATAGCGTCCTTAAACTTATAAGCAGCACCAAAAAACAGGGGTCCTGTAAGTTCAAAGACCTCCACGCCCTTAGGGATATTATATGCAGATACAGGCTTATTATCTACTTCCCTATGTTGCTCCTGCAAGATGGAACTAACATTACTAATCAAAATCATCCTGCGCATAAACAAGAAAGCAGCCAGCACCATACCTATTTCGATAGCGATAGTGAGATCGAAAAGCACCGTGAGTAAAAAAGTGGTGATAAGCACAGCAGCGTCGCTGCGACTGCCTTTTGCTATGTCGATGAAAGTTACATATTCGCTCATATTATAAGCGACGATAATCAGCACACCTGCGAGGCAACTCATTGGAATTAGCACAGCCCATTTACCCACGGCCAGCATGATGATTAAAAGCGTTAAGGCGTGCACCATACCTGCCACCGGCGTCCGCCCGCCATTCTTTACGTTTGTAGCTGTGCGAGCTATTGCACCTGTGGCCGGGATACCTCCAAATAGCGCAGAAGCAATATTGGCTCCCCCCTGTGCCACAAGTTCCATGTTGCTTTTATGGTTACCGCCAATCATTCCATCGGCCACCACGGCCGAAAGCAGGCTCTCAATTGCACACAAAAGAGCAATCGTAAAAGCAGGTTGTACAAGGCTTTTAATAACCTGCCAGTCTACATCAGGCATTACAGGCGAAGGCAGCGAGGAAGGGATGGCACCGAAGCGTGACTCAATCGTTTCAACAGGCAGGTGGAATGCCTGTACAACCACTGTAGACAAAATAATTGCTATTAGTGAACCGGGGACAACTCTTGTAATTCGGTGAGAAAATAAGATGATTAGTATTGTTGCAAGCCCAATAGCAACTGCGTACGGATTTACACTACTGAAATGCTGCAGGTAGCTAGTCCATTTATCTACGAAATCAGCGGGCACATCGCCCATTTGAAGACCGAAGAAGTCTTTAATCTCGGAAGAAAAAATAATAACGGCAATGCCGGTGGTAAAACCAACAATCAGCGGATGAGGGATAAACTTTATTACGCTCCCAAATCTTGCCAGTCCCATTATAATTAACATGAACCCGGCGATAAAGGTGGCTATGATAAGTCCATTGGTACCGTACTGCTGAACAATACCATAGACT
>JAEZDR010000135.1 GCA_023433265.1 Bacteroidota bacterium
GCTTTCACCTGGTTGTTGCCGAAGCGGTAAGTCATGTTCAACCTGAACTGCCGGCTTTCCCAACCGCCACTTACACGTAGAAACTGGGCAGAGTTCTCGCTTACGCTGCTCCAGCGCATGGTTTGAAAAATATCTGTGACGCTGGCCTTTACATTTATTTTTCCTTTAGCAAGGCTTGCCATCAGGCCTGCATCAAGGCCCCACATTGCTTTGCTTTTGAATGTGCCTTGCCAAATGGAAGGAGAAGAATACCATCCGCTGAGTTCAGCCGTAAAAGTTTTATTGAGTTTAAACGAGTTCTGCCCATATAACGTTAATGCATAAGCATCAAGGTCTATCTTTTTGCCCGGACCAAAGTCGGCAGTAAAGTGCGTATAGTAGGTGTTGAGGTTCATGAACAAACTATAAAACTTGTACTGGTAAGGCATGCTTATGTTAAGGCTGATGATATCCTGCTTTGCAAGGTTTTTCTTAGTCATATAGCTCTTTGTGCCTTCTGCTGTATCAATGTACTGGCTAAATACATCGTCCACATGGCTATAATTAAGTGTTGTGGTGAGTTTGTACTTATAGGTGTGCGTGAGGCCAAAGCTATGCGTGTATTGTGGGGTAAGTTGTGTATTGCCCTTCTGAAACGTGTACTCATCCAGTTTAAACTCAAAAGGATTCAGATCCTGGTAGGCAGGCCTGTCAATGCGGCGGCTATATGTAATGCTAAACTGGCTCATCGGGTTTTTATTGAATGTTATGGCAGCACTAGGAAAGGCGTCGAGGTAGTTGCGTGTAAACCCTGAGTCGTACTTCTCATATTTGCCTCCTTTCCAGGTATGGCCGTCCGATACGCCTTTTGCATGCGTGCTTTCTACCCTAAGCCCCAATTGGATCATGAATCCTTTGAACTGCCTGTTGTAGTTAGCATAAACAGCGTTGATGTTTTCAGTGTATTTGAAAAAGTTACTTCTGCCGGTATCCAGTACAGCGCCCCCTGGCAGTACATCATACCTCCTGAAATCGTTCTTTGAATCAACAAAGGATATCTTACCCCCCAGGCCCAGCTTACCTTTCAGCCAGGGTTGTTCATAGTCCAGTTTGAAAGAATAGATGTCAATCTCTGAAGGGGCAAGCATGTTATAGATTACATTGTAAAGAGGCGTGCCTGTTTTGTCGTAATAGAAGTTAGGCTGGTACTGATCGTTATTGAGGCGATAGATGCCATAATCCACGTCCATGTTTAGTTCGCGGCCGCTTGTATCGGTATACCGGTAGTTGGCGTTCAGGTTCACGTTATCGCGCTTCATTTCATTCCGGTTATCAGACACAAGCTTCCTGTCAAGCTGCTTGGTAGGGAAATAAGTTATATCAGTGTAGGCCTTGTTCCGCATTTTATTACGGCTGAAGTTGCCGTTTGCCATCAAGCCTATGGTCGTCTTCTTTGTAAGGAAATAATCCAGCCCTGCTTTAAAGCCATGGCTCATTCCTTCATTTCTCATCTTAGAGTGTTGATCGAACAAAGAGTCCCACATCACGGTCGTATTGCCATTATCAACCTGCCTGTACAAATCCATGAAGTTTTCGTTATGAAAGCGGTTGAAGTTGTAATTGCTAAACAGGTTAACGCGTTTGTTCCTGTGGTTTAGCGCAAGGCTGCTGTTATACTTGGGCATAATTCCAATATTGTAACCAGCGCTCACGCTGCCGTTTGTACCAATGGTTTTATCTTTCTTTAACCTGATATTGATGATACCTGCATTTCCCGCAGCTTCGTACCTGGCAGAGGGGTTAGTGATAACCTCTACCGCTTCAATCTGGTTGGTTTGCATGCTTTTGAGGTATTCGCTCAGGTCTTTTCCTGAAAGCGGAGAAGGTCTGCCATCGATATATACCTGTACGCCATTCTTTCCACTCAGGCTTATGTTATCATCCTTATCTATGGTAACACCGGGCGCTTTGCGCAGCAGTTCCAATGCATCCTGCCCTACAGCGTTAATCGTATTCTCAACATTCAGGATTGTTTTATCAGCCTTTACTTCTATCATCGGCTTGCGGGCGGTTACCGTTACATCGCCAAGCTTAGAAGCAGCTTTTATAAGCGTAACAATAGGTATTTCTACATCCTTACCCTGCATTTCAAAGGGTACCGTAAAGGAAATATCGTAGCCTACGTGGCTGGCCTTGAGTAGATATTTTCCGTTGGAAATATTCTCAAACTTGTACATGCCGTCGTTGTTGGATACGCCAAGCTTGGCCACTGAAGAGTCCTTAACGCGAAGTAGTTGGATAGTGGAGTTGTTGATAGGCCTGCCTTCAATAGATTGGATTTTACCGGATATGCTTTGGCTGCTGGCAATTACAGTTGTGCCAAGCAGTGCAAGGAGTAATAGGAATTTCATGAGTGTCTGTTTGTGCTAAAGAGGGGTAAAGATTCGAATAAGGCCTGACAATTCCATGACGGAAAGGATGGGTGGTATTAAGGGCTGGTAAAAGGATTGAAAGTCAATTGCTGAAGAATTGAAATAAATTGAATGGATTAAATGGCCTGTCACACCCTTGCCGCTTACAGTTGCTTCAGGCGTCAGCGGATTCCCTTACTCTGCATTATCTTTCCCCCATGAAATACCTCCTTTCCCGCATCAAGTACGCAAATGCCGGCCTCAGGTATTTCTTTAGTCATGAACGAAATGGACGCACCCAGGCAGTGGTGGCTGGAGTAGTAGTAGCGCTTGGTGTATTCTTTGGTATTAACCGTACAGAATGGATGATTATCCTGCTTTGCATTGCGCTTGTGCTAGGGCTGGAAATGGTTAACACCAGCCTGGAGATGATTTGTAACTTCCTTACCAAAGACTACGATATCCGCATTAAGCACATCAAGGATATTGCAGCTGCTGCGGTGTGGCTGGCTGCTATTATTTCAGTAGTGATAGGGGTGATGATTTTCTGGCCGTATATTACTTAGGCCTTTTAACTGTTTGCGTGCTAAGTCATTAATGAACAATCAATCCATAGTAGCGGGCATTGATTCCGGCGTGGGGTGGCGATGGTAGTTCTACCAAAGGGTCGTGCCTATGGCACTTGGTCTGGTGGTTGGTGGGATATCCTCACCCCACCCACGCATCCATCACGTCTGCGGCATTAAATCGTTTGTTGAACGATCCGGAGAACTTATCCCCTGCGTTGCAGGAGTATTGGCGAACAGAAACTACATGTAGGTACAGCGGAAAGCCTTCCGGAATTTCGGTGTTGAGCTCTACAATGTCTTCTTCCCCTTTTACTTTTAGCATGTCGGTTACATCATCTGCGCGGGCCACGATGGCCCTGGAAAAGTCAATGCCTATAACGCTGCTCACCACTTTGAAGAAATCGTAATTGATGCTGTTTTTAAACTCAGGGCGCTTTAGTTTAACTGTATAAAATCCGCGCTCCCTTTTTCTTTCAATCGGGCTGGCAATAGCGGCGGTGACAGCGTGTAGCTGGTTAAATTTAAAATCCCTGAGGTTATTGCAGCAAATGGTTTCAAGGCCTTCATGCGGGCGGTTTTTTGCCTCTTTAATGCTGTCGAGCATCGTTTTCACCAGCCGGCTGGTGAGGTTGTTGCCCTTTACCGGGTCAATGACAGGACCAATACCCAGCCTGATGCACTTACCCATTTTAGCTGCGATGGATAAACGTTGCTGCGCATTTCTAAGTCCTGCAAAGGCGGCATCCTGCTGTATTCTTTTCTTGCTATGTGGGGTATAAGCCCGAACTACGATACCCTTGCATTGACTGCTTCTATAAAAACTAAGGCCTTTAAGCTTGCCTGTAAAATGGCCGAATCCTGCTGATCTTGCCATAAAAAATAGTTTGGTTGCTATTATAACGCACTACTGCCTCGCTTTCGTTTAGCAAGCACTGCGAAAGATTTGTTAATCAGGAAATCAAAACAATCAAGTAACAAATTCCAATGCAGCTACCCAAAATACTCATGAATCTTTTATGCAAGTTTCAGGTAGCAACATCAATTGTTTTTACCTGGCGTTAACTGCTGTCATCAAGCAAGCAGTTTTGCATATAAGCTGAATGACTGCTGCCAATATCAAGCATACTACCTGTTATACCGGAGCGGTATAACTGAGGGGGTAAAGAAATACCGAAGGATGGTCGGGTAGATAGTGGGTTGTTGTATGCGTGTATGCGGGTGGATACTGAAGGGTAGTTGTGTTATCGTCGTGTGATCCTAGTGTGATCGGTGTTTGGTTTTCATATAGTCGTCATGTAATGCATATATAATCCATGTATGGTTGCCGCTTGAACCGGGGATGATTAGGAATGGCAATAGTGTGTGCGCCTTCTAAACAAGGCGGGTACACGCATTCGCCAATCACTTTCCATTATTCAATTTTCACTCACTCCCCTATTGCTGAAGCTTTATGCAGGAAACGCTCTGCATTTATCTGCGGATGTTTCCAGTTATGTCCCAATCGCACAACGATAGTGTTGTTAGCGGGGTTTACAAAGATGTATTGTCCTAAAATGCCTTTCGCCATAAACGAAGCGTTGCCGGTACAAAGCACAGGGTACCGCGGCTTCCCATCGCGACGGCTAATGATAGAGGGCAGTTGCTTACAATGCTTACCGGCAGCCAGCTTTGCGGCTTCTGCTGAGTCGCTGAAATAACGCGTGTTGTTGCCCGTCCACCACTGGTTTTTGTAGCCATCGTAGGCAAACATTGTATCGCCGGAGGTGGTGTTTGTCACCCAGGCTCCGTCCAGCAATTGTTGCCCGTTCCAGTTACCCTTGTTCAGGTACAGGCGTCCCAGCTTTGCATAGTCCCTGGCTTTTGCATTGATGCAACAAAAAGCGCGCGCCTGCCGGTGGCGCCGGCTGTCTATATTCCAGGTGGCATAACTTTC
The DNA here is from genome assembly GCA_023433265.1 of Bacteroidota bacterium. Taxonomy (GTDB): domain Bacteria; phylum Bacteroidota; class Bacteroidia; order Chitinophagales; family Chitinophagaceae; genus JAEZDR01. Next base: position 4,893 of record JAEZDR010000135.1, read on the forward strand.
CATACCGAGCGGCTCCCATATTTTTTCTTGTAGATAATCTTGTATGTGTTGGCCTGTTGCGGCTTCCACCACCATAGCCAACAACTGGGTGTTCACGCTTTTGTACTCGTTAGTGCCAGGTGCTTTTTCTATTTCCAGGCTGCGCAGCTTGCCCCTTATATTCTTAGTAAAACCGAGCTTCAACACATCGGAAGCAGGCTTGTAATAATCCTCGCTGCTCCTTATGCCGCTGCGCATATCCAGCAGGTGCTGGATCGTAATCTGGCTAAAACGCTCGTCTTGTTCCTGTAGCCAGGGAAGGTATTCGGTGATGGGTTGCTGCAGGCTTTTGATCTTTCCTTCCTGCACAGCTATTTGCGTGAGGGTGGACACAAAGCTTTTAGCCACAGAAAAAGAAGGCATGATCGCCGCGCTGTCAACAAACATCTTCTCATAAAGAATGCTATCGTTGCGAATTACGAGGAAGGCGTATGTATCAGTGTTGGCAAGGTTGCTGTCCAGCCAGGCCTTGTTATCACTGTCCAGGCTTCCCTGCCTGAAGTAAAAAGGACGGCTGCTTTGATACAAGGTGTCCGCATCCATCCTATCCAGGTCTTCCAGTTTGAAATGGCGGTTGTTGTAAGCACGGAGGATGTAGCAGGACGAAAGGGATGAACTAACCAGCAACAGCAGCAGGAATTTCTTCATGTATCGAAAATAGGCAAACAGATGGCGCTGTGAACACAGTTTTAGCAATGCTTTTTATTAATAGCAGCCTTTAGCCTACTTACTCCTTTTATCTCTTCATTTGTTTTGGTAAATTGCAGCCATGGGTAGCAGTAAAAAAACTTCAAAGTCAGACAAGGCGAAAGGCGGTGACTCCCAAAAAAAGAAACCCTCGAAGTCGCTCAAAAGTTTGTCTTCCTTAGAGGACGATGATAGAGCTATTCAAGAACTTAAACGAATGGCGGGAAATGCTAGCTTAATTGCTTCGGAAGCTGCTACCCGTGTGGGTCTGCCAAAGATTTACGCTACTAAAAAAGAGGTGGTTGTAGAAGTGCCGGGGAAAGAGAAAGAAGTACTGGTATCTTCCTATTCTTTAGGTGCAGGAAAGAGTTTCTTCGTAAAATATAAGAAAGGAACCGTATTACATGCCGGCGACAAGAAGTAAAAGATTACGTATTGTAGCGGGGCCCAATGGAAGTGGCAAAACCACTGTTGTGCACCACATACAACAAAACTATTACTGCGGACCTTTTCTAAACGCTGATGTGTAGTTGCTTGCCAATAACAGTATTCATCTTTTATCATTTGGGCTCCAATTACCCGTAGCAGCTTTCAGTTTTATTTAGAATCCGAAGGAAAAAGCTGGATTGAAAAAGTAAAGACTCACTATCACTTATAAGGCTTCATTTGACTGAATCGAATACCTTGTCAACGTATCAAGGCCCTGGCCCATACGATGCAGCTATCGCGGCTGACTTCATCAGGTACTCCCTTGTAAAGGAGGGACAAACTTTTACTTTCGAAACAGTGTTAAGTCACGAATCGAAGATTGCATTTCTAAAATTCAGCAAAGATGCCGGCTACTGCAACTACCTATACTTTGTTTGCACCGTGTCTCCTGAAATCAACAAGTTTCGCGTTAACCAAAGAGTAATACAGGGAGGGCATTTTGTTGAACCAACAACTGTTGAACGTCGATATACAAGTTCTTTAGAAAACCTTTCCAAAATACTACCTTTACCCACAGAGCCTATCTTTTCGATAACTCTGCAGAAGATTCGCAGGCGAAGTTAGTTGCGGAAATCGAAAGTGGATCAAGGCTAACAATTCATGAACAGGATGTTCCCTTGTGGGTACAGCAGTACGTAATCACCAGATTGTTCTCTTAGGGGTTATAACTTCCTTCAGATATTGGTACTTTTATCATCTTGTACTCGACGGAACTATAAATGAATGTTACTTAATACGACCAAAGCCATCGAACAATGAAACCCCTGACTGTTATTATCCTGCTCCTCCTGATTCAGTCCCTTTCCCTGCATGCCCAGGGTGTACTACGGGATAAAAGCTTTGGCGAGAACGGTGTAGTGAAGAAATACTTCTATTCGTTCCCAGGCATTAATGACAAGGGATACCATACCAGCTTTTTTGAAATCGCGGAACAAAGCGATGGGAAGATAGTTGCACTAGGTAAAACGGATACGCCCAACGTTTACCAGAATACTATAGCAGTGCTTGCCCGTTTTACTTCCTCAGGCAAAATTGATTCAACTTTTGCAAACAACGGTGTTCGCTTCAGCAAACAAGAGATACCCTGGGACGTAATTACAAAGCCCCAGAGCCTGGCATTGCAGCAAGACGGAAAGATTATAATGGGTTTAAACGTAACGCTTTTTGACTACAAGGTTGTCCGCCTTGCATCGCTGGAAAGACTGGATGCGACAGGCAAAACAGATAGTTCATTCGGCTTAAACGGCGTGTTTCGTTTGCCGGGTACTGTGTTTAATAATGCTGAAGACACTAAACTGATGAAAGTGTTTGCACTTGACGGGGGCAAGCTACTAATGGTGGTTTCTTACAGCGGTCCGAATAATCAAGGGAACGCTTTTGTGAGAGTGAAGGCAAACGGAACGATTGACTCAACATTTGGCGTGAATGGTATAGTATCTTTTCTTCATCATTTATACCATAATGAAGAGTTTAAAGGAGCCATAGCCCCAGATGGCAAGATTGTGCTAACAAGTGATGCGCCCGAGGATTCATTCTATATCCGTCGGTTCCATTCCAATGGCGCTCCCGACCTAAGCTTTGGCGGGGATGGTTTAGTAGCCATTATCAACAACAAAAGGAATGAGTTTACTACCCCACCTGCCTTCCAGGCAGATGGAAAAATAGTGTTTGGTACCTGGTATTGGAATGATACCACGCATCATTCTGAGCTTTGGAGGCTGCAAACAAATGGAGTACTTGACAGCAGTTTTGGACAGAATGGAAGTGTGAGCCTGAAGTTAGGGCTGTTTACCTGGGTTGCCAATGTGCATGTTTTGCCTGATGGAAAGTTAATATTGACTGGTGAGATAGGAGTGGTTCCCGACTGGATATTTAACGACGACTCTGAATCTTTTATTGCCAGGCTGAATGCCGATGGCAGCCGGGATAATTTCTTTGGCAGGGGTGGCCTGTTCGGCCATAACGTTTCTGTTGTTGGTGAAGGGGGCATTCGTGCTTCTATAGTTCAGCCCGATGGACGAATTTTAACTGCAGGTGGATACACATACCACATGGGTGGCGGATGGGCCTTCCTTGCAAAATACTACATGGGAAATCCCTACTTTTATAACGAGATAGTTACCTATACATACATGGACCTGGATGGTAACGGTGTGAAGAGCGGGTCGGAGCCTTATGTTCCCAACAACCTGCTGCGCATTGTAAAGAACGTCACAGATACTATCTACACTTCATCTTCTAAAGGTATAAGTCAGGTGGATGTAGATACCGGCAGTTATGTGATTACAGCGGACGCTGCCATGTTATATTATACAGGGCTGCCCGCAACAGATACCAGCAGCTTCAATAGCTATTTTAACGTGGACTCGGTAGGATTCAGGTTGGTGCCCATACCCGGCAAGCGGGATATTGTAGTAAACATTGGTGCTGTTACGGCTTTCAGACCTGGCTTTGATTGCAAGATGATGTTGCGGTATAAAAACATTGGAACGGACACACCTACAAATGTGCAGGCCAGGTTTATAAAAGACCCCCGGCTTACCTATTTATCCTCAACTAAGCCTTATTCCTCTTTAGTTGCAGATACCCTCACCTTCAACATAGGCGAACTGAAACCTTTAGAGGATAGCTTCATCTTATTGAGTTTTCGGATAGCCCAACCGCCTGTAGTAAATAGTGGCGACACACTGTATTGCCAGGCTAGTATTCTGCCTTTCGCATCGGACCTGGACACTTCTAATAACTTCAATGATTTGCAGCAGCTGGTATTAGGGGCCATTGATCCGAACGATAAAACAGAAAGACATGGAGGCGCTGTTACAATGGCGGAGTATAACCGCGGTGCGTATCTCGACTACGTAATCCGTTTTCAAAATACCGGTAAGGATACCGCATTTAACGTGTGGATAACTGACACGCTGGAGAATACGCTTGACCTGTCAACGCTACAAATCATTGGTGCCAGTCATCCTTACGAGGTGGAAGTGAGTGAGGGAAGGAAGTTGAAGTTCACCTTCCGCGACATTTTGCTCCCTGATAGTAATGTAAACGAACCAAAGAGCCATGGCTTTGCCCTGTACAGGATTAAGCCGCGAAAAGGCCTTACGCCTTCTTCAGTAATCAGCAACAAAGCAGATATCTACTTCGACTATAATCTACCTGTAAGAACCAATACCGCTACCACCATGCTGTTGGCGCCGGTATTACCCTTCAATTTCCTTTCGTTCGAAGCTGTAAAGCAAGAAAGTACTAACCTCCTTAACTGGACTACCGAACATGAAGAAAAGCTTTCTCATTTCCATATAGAGCGAAGTAAGAACGCTCAGGACTTCAGCAAACTGGACTCGCTGGTTCCGGGTTTATTCAACTACACGTACCAGGATCAACAGCCACCTGAAGGCACCAATTTTTACAGGATTAAAGCTGTTGACAAAAGCGGTTTTGCTACCTATAGTGCCATAAGGGCTGTAAATAATATTAGTAGCATGGCCGTAAATATTTATCCTAATCCATCTAAGGAAAAAGTTACGCTGCAGGTAGTTAGCAACAGGACGGTTGCAGCAACCTTACAATTGATTAACGCTTCTGGATGGGTAGTGCATACACAGAGCCTGAGGTTGCAGGAGGGAATGAACTATGCTGAGATAAACATGGAAGCATTTGCGGCCGGCGTGTACTTCGTTAAGGTAACAACAGATGCTGCTGAGCCAATCTTCACAAGGCTGTTGAAACAATAGCAGGCCTTTATATTGGCCTACTTAGATAAATAATGCTTTAGGGTATTTTCAAACCTGTCTTGTTCGTAGGGCCTTTGAATGAAGCCATTTCCACCACTCATTTCCAGTTCATGGGGATGCAGTGGTGCAGTATGCGATAGTAATACAGGTACATTGCAAAAGAGCTTGTGGGTTTTAATGTATTTGCATATCTCCACCCCATCAATTCGGGTAATGCCAATATCGCAAATGATAAGTTCCGGCTTAAGTCTTCTAAGTTTCCTTTCAAGCAGGTCAAAATCATTTACAAAAGAGCATCCGTACATGCTGTATCCCATGGTTCTTACCTGGGTAGTAACCGTTTCTACTATGGCAGCGTCAGCATCAAACAAAAGGATATGCTTCATAAACAGCTATTGCAACTGCCAATAACATGCCCCGCAGCTAAAGATTCACCGATTTTGCTTTGTTTTTACAAGCAAGCGAGAGCATAATGCAGAAAGCTTCGCACCTGGCGAAGCTCCCGAATCAATTGAATGCTTGTCCATTAAAAGCATTCTATAGGTAATTAATCAATTGTCTTGCCAAAAATGCCCGTACTTACGAGGGTTATCTCTAAACTATCATCCAGGTACTAAGTACTTCCCTTGCTTCTCGCTATCTTTGCGCCCTAATTTTACTGTATATGGGCAAAGTTGTTTACATAGTTTCTGCTGTTCGCACACCCCTGGGAAGCTTTGGGGGCGCTCTTAAGGAGGTACCCGCACCTAAGCTTGGCGCTACGGCCATTAAAGCTGCTGTGGAAAGGGCGGGCATTAGTCCCGACATGGTTGACGAAGTAATTATGGGTTCTGTGTTGCAGGCCAACCTTGGCCAGGCACCTGCAAGGCAGGCTGCTAAATACGCAGGGTTACCGGACAAGGTTATCTGCACTACCATAAATAAGGTTTGCGCCAGTGGTAT
>JAEZDR010000033.1 GCA_023433265.1 Bacteroidota bacterium
TGCTTATCCTCTCTAATATCGCCATCTTCCGGGCTGTATCCAACCAACTGCAATTTCGCTCTACTTCTATTCAGCCTGTTTTGTAAAATACCAGGGCATTAAGCGAATAAAAAAACCTCGCAGTGCACTACGAGGTTTTTATCAGTTATTTTCTACGTATTAATTTTTAGTAGTTGTTTCGGCAGTTGCTGGTGCAGGAGCAGCTTTCTTTTCTTCAGCTTTCTTTGCGCCTTTTTTCTTGCAACAATCTTTTTTGCCATCTTTCTTGTTGGCACTACATTCTTTCTTTTCCTTATCGCTGCATTTTTTGTCTTTATCGCCGCAAGCATAGGAAGCGCCTGTAAAAAGGAGCGTGGCTACTGCCAGAGTGAATAATTTTTTCATTGTAATTACAGTATTTAGTTAACTATTTGGAAATAAAAATACGGAAATAGCTCACATAAAATCCCACAGGTACCTGTTAAAAAAAACACTATGCCCTTAAAACCTGCCTAAAACAGTTACCCCACCCTGCACTTTCTGGTTTAAATGTACATCTACCTTAGCACCCAGGGGGAGCAACACATCTACCCGGCTACCGAATTTAATGAAACCCAACTCCTCGTTTTGCTTCACTTCCATCCCCGGCTTCAGGTAGTTGACAATGCGTTTTGCCAATGCTCCTGCTATCTGCTTCACCAGTATCGTTCCCTGGCTATTTTCTAATACAACACTATGTCTTTCGTTCTCGGTTGAGGACTTTGGATGCCATGCCACCAGGTACTTACCTGGGTGATATTGACTATAAAGCACTTTCCCCGTAATAGGATTGCGGTTTACGTGTACGTTTGCCGGGCTCATGAAAATGCTTACCTGTATACGCCTATCTTTAAAATACTCTATATCCTCTACTTCTTCTATCACCACAACTTTGCCATCGGCGGGGCAAACAATCACCGCATCACCTTCTGTATGTTTACGGCTGGGAAGCCTGAAAAACGAAACAATAAATAACCACAACAGTATTGTGGCAACTAATATAAACCAGACGAGGTTAGGCAACTTATCGTATAGGAAAATAAAGTTGGAGATGTTTAGTACTAGCAACACGAGCGCTGCCAATAAAATGGTCCTGTATCCCTCTTTGTGAATTTTCATTTGGCAAATATAAGGTTACACGCTTGCCGAGGTATCAGAGCGCCAGGTAATATGGGGCAAGGAGTTGTTTAAAAGCCGCTGAATAGTCTCCGTTTTCTTTTATGATCATTTCCATTTCCCTGGCTGGCTGTTCGGTTCGCCCAAAAAGAAGCATTACTCTGAAGAAGCTATGTTTCTCCGTTTGCCTTACGTTTACCTGTTCTTGCGGCTTCCATCCCATTTGCGCGGCTCTGGCTTTTGCCTCTTCGGTTCTTGCATAAGGCAGCAATAAAGCAAGTTCCGTAGTTGCTGAAGACAGCCTGTACGCATGCGTGAATAATTGTTCCAGGCTCAAATCAGCACTATGCAAAGCCAGGTTACGTTTATCCTGTGGCGACTTCAGGTTTGTCTCATAATAAGGTGGATTGCTCATCAGTACATCGTAATTCTTTGCTGCAGGATATTGTTGTATTTTCCCATGGTGCACTGAAATCCGGCTTAGCCAGGGGCTGCCAGCAACGTTTTCTGCTGCCTCCCTGGAAGTTTCATCATCTACTTCTACGGCATCTATTTCAAAGCGGGATTCCTGTGCAAGCATTAGCGATAACAACCCGGTGCCTGTGCCTATATCGAGTAGATTGCCTCCGCGGGCTTTTAATCTATCAGCCAACCAGGCGCCAAACAGGCATGAGTCGGTACAAACCTTCATAGCAGACCTTTCCTGTATAATCGTAAATTGTTTAAACCTGAAGTAGTTGTTCGCCATCGTGCGTGAAAATACTAACCCCTGGCTTAGCCGTGGACGGCTATGGGCGAATTTATTCTTCAGCCTATTTAGATCTTGGTAAAGATCTTGGTAGTGCTGCCAGCAGCCGTAGAAGCTTTTAGAATATAAGTGCCAGGCGGCAGGTAATTAACGGGAATCATCACAACGTTATTTCCTTGCATGAAGGTTTGTGTTCCGCTCCACTTCTTAGTCCCATACATGTCATAGATGCTTAGCTCCGCAAACAAATTGTTTTGTTGGCTATGGATAATAGTTGTAAGTGTGTTAGTAGCTGGCACCGGGTAGCTGCTAACTATTTGTACTGGCGGATTGTTTTGATTTAGCACAACAGTGTCCTGCACATTCACAGGTGCACAATAAGTATTAATGCATCCGTTTTGTGCCTCGATAGTCAGGCACACATTATACACCCCGTTGCTTGAGTATACATGCGTGGGTGTAATAGCATTCGCGCTGTCCAACACTTGCCCATCCCCAAAATTCCACCTCCATCTGTGTATAGAAACAACGGTATCTGGCGTTACATTTTCCCAACTGCCCTCTCCATTAAAAATTACGGTTTTATTACCGCTCTTGCTATAAATAAAGTGCGCCGCACAATCTTCAACTTTTGAGCTCACAACAACAAGTTTGCAAAATGTTTTCACACAGCCTTTTGCTGTCGTTATTGTTAGGCATCCTTTGTAAACGCCTTCTTTAGCATAAACATGATTGGCAACCTCAGAGCCATTCAAAGTGGAGTTGTCTCCAAAATCCCAGGACCTGTTAATGATGGAGTCGCCCGGCTCTACTAAAACTGACTTATCATAGTAAATAATCTTCAGGCCTTCGTGTACCGCATTAAAATAAGGTTTACAGTCTGGCGGAGGAGGTAAGATTGAAACTTGCTTGCTAATACTGTCCATACAACCGCTACTGCTTGTGACATAAAGAGTAGTTGTATAGGTTCCCGGTGTCTGATAAGTGTGGTCAACGTTCATACCGGTTACTTCGGCGCTGCCATCGCCAAAATTCCACCGTCTAAGAACCAGCGAGTCACCGCCTCCTGCAACACTGTGTCCTGTACTATTGAATGCAATTGATGCGGGTGCATAATTGTTTGCGGCAGCCATCTTGAAATCAGCTTTGCAATAGGTTTTCACCACTACGTTTACACTCTTGTTGCTTTGACATCCTCCACTCGTAGTAATAGCGAGATTAACAGTATAAACCCCATCACCTGGGAATGTGTGAATCGGAGTCGCATTGTTGTTACCGGTTGAGGTACCATCACCCCAGGTCCATTGGCGGGAAACAATTACATGGTTTGGTCCTATTGTACTTGCGGCGCTGCTAAAACTCACTTTCTTTTTATCCTGGTTATCCGCTGTGTACGATAGATTAGCCTGGCAGGGGGCAGGATTACAAGCCACTGCTACGGTAAACTCTACAAGGCCCGATTCCGTATTGGCCAGGTAGAGATAGATGGGGTTACCAGAGCAACCTATTATTTTCACCCGTGCATTAGCTATATAGGAGGAACATAAGAAGGTGTCAGAAATCTGGCCTATGGAATCTGTATAAATCAATCGTTCTGCATTGCAGCCTGTGAGGTTGGTAGTATCTACCAGCACCCAAACTTCTTTATTAGGGAATGGCTGTCCATTGCTATAGTTTACCTGGCCCTTTACAACCATCTGGTATGTGCCTGCACTTGCAGGAGGATTGCAGTTTAAGGCAAAGTTTCCTTCGGCAATGCCTGCTGCTACAGGTACAACCTGGCTACTTGGGTTACCTAGACAATCGCGCACTTGAAGGCTAACGGCCGGTATTGTAGTAGAGCAACTGATCGTATCGCTGAAATATCCCATAGGGTCAGTCACAAGTACGCCACTGACAAAACACGGCGCCTGTGCACCCGAAGTAGCATATTGAACGTATCTGCCGGCCGCGGGTGCCCCATTGGAATAGGTAACCTTGCCCTTGATAATAACTGTATTGCTGGAAGTTGAGTTGCAGCTAAGTGTAAGATTTACGAATGCGTGCAGGTTGGGATTCACAGTACCAGATCCGCTGATGGTATCGCCGGCGCATGAGGTTGTAAACACATGCACGATGGAAATGTTAGCGGAACAGGAAATAGTATCCTCGTAATAACCTTGACTATCAGTGGTTACGATAAAGTACGAAGAACATCCCGTAGCCAGGGAATCTGTCGTTATGTATACCGTTCTGCCGGCTGCTGCCACTCCGTCGGCGTACTTTATGTAGCCACTCACAAGTACATCATTAGATATGCCCGGGAGGTACATGAAAATGCCAGATATCAAAATCACCAGGAAGCGCCAACCTTTCAACATACACGAAGCCGTTTGGTATTTAATGTCTAGACACGCAATTGCTTGCGTCTGTTGCCCAATCTACGTTATTTTTCCGTAGCTGGCGGGGTTTTACCCCCGTTTGCTTCCATCATCCGCATATCCTTAGCGTCCTGTAGAAACTCAGAGGCAAATATAAAATCGTTCAGTATCTTGTCTTTGCTGTAAATAATGTCCTTATTCGTCCCTTCCCATTGCTTTCTTCCCTGGTGCATAAACAGGATGTGGTCACCTATTTCCATCAGGCTGTTCATATCGTGGGTGTTTATCACTGTCGTAATATCATATTCAATGGTCAAGACCCTGATCAGGTGGTCTATCAGCAACGACGTTTGCGGGTCGAGGCCTGAGTTAGGTTCAT
>JAEZDR010000121.1 GCA_023433265.1 Bacteroidota bacterium
CACTAAGGATACTTTTCCTGATGGTTATTTCCCCCTTTTCTTCAAGTGTCCACTTTTTATTGTTTAGAACAAATGAGGAAGGCTTTAACCTAACCGATGCTCCGTCGTCAAATGTTATTATCTCAGCATTTAGATCAGCATCGTCCAGTGTGTTAGTAGAACGCGTAGCCAGATGTACAAGCGAGTGATCCCTACTACTCCTTATGGTGAAGTCAGTGTTCGGGAAGGCCAGTGAATCACCAACAGCCACATTTACAACAGTGCCTTTTATTGTAAGGCTATCTTCCCGCCCCTGTGCATCAATATTAGCGTTTGTAATTACATATTCATTGAAACTGAAGAAGGGAAGAGTGCCACGGAGATCGAACTCAGACCGGTTTGTATTAACACTCCCAGTGAAATGCGCATAGTTGAAACCACCAATTCTTTTATCGAGAAGGGATGCATATTTTGTAAAGTCCCGGGTGCGCAACGTAAAATCAAAGTCTTGGTTGGGCGCCGCCGTTGCAGGTGGTATAAAAGAAGGATAGTACCGATTAAGCATTGACTGAACACTCCCTGGCAACTGAATGATATTGAACTTTCCCGAAACGATAACGTCAAATTCATTACTTGATGCGGTTAGCATCTTAATATCGTTTTGGTAAAAAGAGCTGAGGTTAAGTGAGTCGAAGCTTATTTGGGTGGAGTCATGAACAAGTACAGCGTTGAGTATTTTAGCATTGCCCAGGAACTCATCAATATTTCGTCCTGAGAAGTTAAGGTCAAATAGCCCTGTAAATCGAATCTTATCTTTTGTAAAGTTCAATGCCTGCAAGTCAGATTCCACTAAGTCGCCAAGGATATTAAAGTGCGGTATTTCGTTTGTCAGGTTTATCTCAAGCTGGCTGGTAAAGTCGAAGTTTAGATCATCTGCCTTCAGCTCTCCGTTGAAATATTGCTTTTGAAATGTACCGTTTACCTGGATGTTTCGGTAATTATAATCATTGAATTGAAGCTGGCTAACGTATCCTGCAAGCTGAGTTACCATAGTTGCCTTTGCGAAGCCCATTCCATCAACGGCGCCATCAAATGTAATTGTACCCAATGCAGGCTCTTTGATAAACCTTCCGAGGTTGAACTGGCGGCTAGATATAAAACCTTTGTAAGTCGGCTGACCCTGATCCGGAAAACGCATAGAAATATTCGTAGAAAATGCTCCGAGGCCAGTGGCAACGTTTCCCTGTGCAGCAAAATTCTTTACCGTTCCTTTAAAGCTACCATTATAGCGTACTACACCTAACGATGGAAGGTCGGGCGTCTTCAGGCCTCTCATTGCGGGAACAACTACGGCCAATTCGTTGTAATTGGTTTGTATAGTTCCTTTGTCTAATTGGAAATGGGTCTTATCAATATCAGGCAACCCCTTAATCCTAATGTCGCCGGTTACGTAGCTAACGTTACCCGACTTAAGAAATACATCGTTCAGATAGAAGTTGGATACGGTACCATTAAATGTCCCTTTAATAGTGAACTCTTTGTTCCACTCTTTTAGTTCCGGGGCAAAAAAAGCTATGTCGTCGCTATGCACTTCTGACGAGCGGAACCTTGCGGACATCTTCACACTGTCCATATACTCCCGCATATCCTCATTGAAGTCTGTGAAATGCATAGCATAGTAGTTACTGACCACGCTTTTAGGAGTACGGATCAGAAGATTACTAAACTCCATAACCTGAGGAGTAAGCCTGAACTTCGCCTTAATCTCTTTTACAGTAAAACCGCTTCGTTCCACTGTGGACAGGGCAAGGTTGGCCCTGATTGTATCATTGATGAACGTGAAGTCTTTTACCTCCCCGTTTATCTGGTTGAACGATATAAAACGCCCATCAAAACCTGTTGAAGGCTGGCGTTCAATGAAGTTCATTTTTCCATCGGTAAGATTCGTATTAAAGAAGGAACTGTTGCTTATTTTTAAGCGGTCCAACTGCAAGCGCATCATCCCGGCGTTAAAATACATCTCCCGGGGGTCATACTTTTTCCTAACCCTCGGCGGGCGTTTGCCGTCAAATTCTTCGGTAAGAAACTGAAAGTTGTCCAGTAGAACCTCATTGATATGAAACCGGCTTTCCACCAAATCAATTTTCCTAATGTCGGCAAGCATGCTACCCACCTTAATGGTTTGCTTCGTACCTACCCACTGGTCATCGCTCAGGAAAATAACATTCTTTAAGTCTACTTTTTTAAATAAAAGCTGGATGGGTTTGCTCGATCTGTCCTTCGGTGTTGGAGAGGTGAAATAATCAGCAATGAACTGATAATTCCAAACGCTGTCTATGCGGTTCTGTTTTATGACGGCATCCTCAAGTCCTATGTATTTAAGCTCTACTTTATCCTTCAGAAAAAACCAATCAGTAATCCGTAGCTTCAACTGCGCAGCGTATAAAAGCGTATCCTTCTTCTGATCGCGTACTAAAGTCTTTTCCAGGTTCAACCGGTTGAAGAAAGTAATGCTGACCTTTCCAACAGACACTTCGGTTTTTAGTTCCTTGCTAAGATGATGGGTAACTCTACCCACTATCCAGTTTTGAACGAGCTCTGTTTGCAATGCGAACCATAGCAACAGCACAATTGCAAGAAGTGCAAAAACAACTACTCTAAGTATTTTGAATAACTTCTTCAGACCGGCTTAACTTGTGCTTTTGATTAAACGGTAAAAATACGTGCCAATGCACAAATTAATTACTAAAGTTGCCGGTTTGAGCCCTTTGCTTATATGTCTGTTGCTCATTGATTTAGAAGCAACTTCTCAAAGTGGGCAGAAAGAAGAACGAAAGAACAATATTGGCGAATATGTATTAGTCATTCATGGTGGGGCCGGCGCAATCAGCAAATCGCGCATGGCCATTGAAAAAGAAAAGGCTTACCGTGAGGGTTTGGAAATGGCACTGGAAGCCGGAATGAAAATACTTAGATCAGGCGGATCAGCAGTTGATGCTGTAGAAGCAGCGGTTGTTGTACTGGAAGATAACCCCCTGTTCAACGCAGGTAAAGGCGCCGTGTTTACAAACGATGGAAAAAACGAACTTGATGCTTCCATTATGGACGGCAGGAAGTTGGCAGCCGGTGCAATTGCCGGTGTTCAAACCGTCAAAAACCCTGTAAAAGCGGCAAAGATGGTGATGCAAGCAAGTGAGCATGTGATGATGATAGGAAAAGGGGCCGAAGCTTTCGCGGCCTCAAGAGGCCTTGAAATTGTCTTGCCATCTTATTTTCATACAGATGAGCGATGGAAGGGGTTGAAAACAGCTCAGCAAAAGGATTCCTCAAAGGCAGTACTGGACAATGATCAGCAAAAGCAGGAAGCCGGGATTAGGCAGCCGCAAAATAAAGACTTTAAATATGGTACCGTAGGCGCTGTTGCGCTTGATAAACAAGGTAACCTCGCTGCAGCCACCAGCACGGGAGGTATGACTAATAAAAAATTTGGCCGGGTAGGCGATGCTCCAATCATTGGAGCAGGTACATATGCTGACAACAACAGTTGCGCTGTAAGCTGTACGGGATGGGGCGAGTATTTCATCAGGCTGGTGATGGCCAAAAGCGTAGCAGATCGCGTTAGTCTTCTTAAAATGCCTTTGGAGGATGCAGCATCTGAAATGATCATGAAACATCTGCCTGCTTTAGGCGGCGATGGTGGATTAATCGCAGTAGATAAAAATGGAAATGTCACAATGCCATTTAATACCGAAGGAATGTACAGGGCGTACATTAAATCGTCCGGCGAGAAGCAGGTGTTGATTTACAAGGATTAACTATTTAGATCGTCATAAGCGTTTTGAAGCTCACTAAGCGCATGTTTGTCATTTAGCTTTCGAGCTTGAGCCATACCTTTTTCAAACCATTGCAAGGCTTCCTTCTCCTCTCCCAACCGTTGAACCAATAGTCCAATATGGAGGTAAGTTCCAACGTATGCCGGGTCGTCGGCTAAGAGCGCTTCGAAGGTTTGCTTTGCCTCTTGATCGTTCCCAAGCTTTAAAAGCTCCAGGCCGAGGGCATGTCGCAGGAAACTATCGTTCGGGGTAGCTTGTAAAAATTCTTTAAGTTTTGCTATCCGGTCCATCTTAATTCGTTTTCTTCGCGGCAAAGTTCAATAGCAAAGCAGCTATATTTGCCAATAGTTGTTTATGCAACTGTTTGATAAAAAGATAAATAGCCACTATTATGAAAATCCTTGTTTGTATAAGTAAAACGCCAGATACCACATCAAAAATAGCCTTCAAGGATGGCAACACAAAGTTTGATGAAACCGGTGTGCAGTGGATTATTAATCCCTACGATGAATGGTATGCGCTTGTTCGTGCCATAGAATTAAAAGAAAAAGATCCGGCAACTACCATCCACCTTGTTACCGTTGGAGGCGCCGATGCTGAACCCATCATCAGGAAGGCGCTTGCACTGGGTGGTGACGAAGCTATCAGAATCAATGCAACGAGCGACGACAGCTTTTTTGTAGCAAGCCAGATAGCTGCTGTCGCAAAAGAAGGCAATTATGATATCGTATTCTGTGGAAAGGAAACCATAGATTATAATAGTTCTGTTGTGGGCGGTATGGTTGCAGAATTGCTGGATGCTCCCTTCATTTCCCTCGCTACTAAATTTGACCTAAGTGGAACTACGGCAATGGTAAGCCGTGAAATAGAAGGCGGTGAAGAGGTAGCAGAAGTTACGCTTCCATTAGTCGTGAGTTGCCAGAAAGGTGTAGCAGAACAACGAATTCCTAATATGCGCGGTATAATGGCAGCCCGCACCAAACCGTTAAAAGTGATAGAACGGGCCGCAGCAGACACGCTTACTTTAGTGGCAAGCTATGGCTTACCTCCGGCCAAGGCTGGCGTTAAACTGGTAGCCCCTGATAATGTTGGCGAACTCGTAAGGTTGCTTAGAGACGAAGCCAAAGTACTGTAAACCACACAACATCACTTCCACCATTAAACATCACGAAAACTATGTCAATACTAATATTTGCAGACCATGCTGACGGGCACTTCAAAAAGTCTTCTTATGAAGCTTTAAGTTATGGTGCTGCGCTTGCCGCACAAATGTCCACTACCGCCGAAGCCATTGTATTAGGTACTGCAAAAGAAGACCTTGGTACGCTTGGACAATTTGGAATAGAAAAGGTGTATCACGTAAATGATGCTGCCCTGGATGTGGTAGATAGTCAATTATACACGAAAGCCATTGCAGAAGTAGTTGCAAAAACCGGTGCGAAGATCATCGTGTTTTCGCAGAATCAGACTGGAAGGGCAGTGGCTCCGCGCGTGGCAGCAAGACTTAAAGCAGGCATAGTGCCCGGCGCAGTGTCTTTGCCCGAAACAGGTAGCGCCTTCACGGTTAAAAAGAACGTGTTCTCGGGAAAAGCTTTTGCCAATGTTACTATTACCTCTGATATTAAAGTTGTTTCTATAAATCCGAACAGTTACCCCATCAGTAAAGCGGAGAAAACAGCTTCAGTAGAAGCTTTGTCGTTGCAACTGGGAAATGCACGTACAAAGGTGGTTGCGACCAATAAGGTGAGCGGAGATGTTCCCCTTACTGAAGCAGAAGTAGTTGTAAGCGGCGGCAGAGGTTTGAAAGGACCGGAAAACTGGAATCTTGTGGAAGACTTGGCAAAAGTATTGAATGCGGGGCTTGCATGCAGCCGCCCTGTTGCTGACTCTCATTGGAGGCCTCACCATGAGCACGTGGGACAAACAGGAATTCAAATTGCCCCTAATTTGTATTTTGCATTGGGAATTTCAGGTGCTATTCAACACCTGGCAGGTGTAAACAGGAGTAAGACTATTGTTGTTATAAATAAGGATCCTGAAGCCCCTTTCTTTAAAGCTGCTGATTATGGAATTGTAGGTGATGTATTTGAAGTGGTGCCAAAGCTTACTGAAGAAATTAAGAAAGTAAAAGCTCACTAATTGATCTAAGATAGCTTATCGAAAGGCCGCCAAAATGGCGGCTTTTCGATTTTTAAAATAATCCACACCGGTTAGAAGAGTACAGGCCTTACCTAAACTTAGCCATTATTTCTGCTTTGGAGTGAACCTTCAACTTGGAATAAACCTTTTTAATGTGGGTAGTAAGGGTGTCTACAGAAATCGAAAGTTGCCGGGCAATTTCTTTATAAGCTAAACCTTCCCGCAAGAGGTGCAACACCTCAGTTTCCCTGGCAGTTAAATTGTACTCTTCCGGATCGAAACCAGATACATGTTGCGGTTTGGAAAAGTACTGTAGCATTTTTCTTGCAATCGTTCCGTTTATTACACTCTCACCTTTATAAATCCGTCGGATGGCATCTATGATCTTCTCAGGGGGATCTTTCTTTAAAATGTAGCCTACAGCACCCGCTTTCACGGAGGCAAATATTTTTTCCTCGTCTTCAAAAACTGTGAGCATGAACACTGAAACTTCTGGAAGGACAGACTTTAAAATGGAGACGCCATTTACACCAGAGTCACCACTAAGATCTATGTCCATTATCACAACATCGGGTACCGTCTTAAGCATCGCCTGGGTAAAGTCCTTTAGGTTGGATGCAGCATATACAACCTCCATATCGCTGTGCTGCGCCAGTAAGGCAAGAAGAGCAGCGTTATAAGCTTTATTGTCTTCGATTATAGCTATTCTTATCACGACAACAATCTCCGTACTTTTTTCATAACAATAAATACCCATTTCATGTGATGCATGGGCAAAGACACCCTAATAGCAGTTCCTTCGCCCTTCTTTGTATTGATGGAAAGCTTGGCCTGTATGCGTTCGGCGCGATCTTTCATATTGGTTAGTCCATTCCTTGAACCTGGCCCATCCTGGAGGAAAAATCCCTGTCCGTCGTCGGCGATCGTCATGGTAAATACGTTTTCCCGGACCGAACAATCGATATAACAACACCTGGCTTGAGAATGCTTTATAATGTTGTTGACCGCTTCTTTTAAAATGAGGTATAAGTTTCTTTTTGCCTCAATGTCAAGTTTTAGTTTTATGCCTTTCGCTTCGTTTTGGAAAGAGCAGCTTATTCCCGCTGCCGTGAGCACAGGCACAGCAAACGACTCCATTTTTTCAACAAGATGTTCAAAATCGTCGTTAGCCGGGTTTATACTCCAAACAAGGTCGTCAAGCTTGCCTAAGACTTCCTGCGAATAAGTTTGAATAGTATTGATGTACTCTTTTGAATCTCTGTCACTTTTGGCAAGACTTGAGTAAATGTTGATACTGCTGATAACTGAGCCAATGTCATCATGGAGGTCGCTGGAGATATTATCCCTCATCCGCTCAAGCTTGTTTTTCTGGCGTATTTTATTTTGGAAGAACAACAGAACGACCAACGTAGGAAGTATTGCAGCTAACGTAATGAACCACCATTGTAGCCAGATAGGTTTGCTAATTCGGAAGACAAAAACTTTTTCGGCGGTTCTTAATGGGTTGCCTGCAACTATTGGAAATAACCTGAATTTATACGTGCCCGGTTCGAGTGAAGGAAAATTGATAACCCCTGTGTTGTCATTGAACAACTGCCAAGTGGCATTGACCGCACCTTCTAACATATAATGAAATGTGACTGATTCGTCCGGACCGAAAGAAGGGGAAGAAAAGTAAAACTGGACATTGTTACTGCCGTAAGGCAGTTCCATATTATCGTTATAAAAGGAGTCGCGACTATTGACTACAGCATATAAGTAGCCGAAGCTTGGGTGAGATACCCTTTCGTTGTTATGAGCATCGACTTGATAAGCTCCGTTTTGAAAAAATACAAAGTAGCTGCTTTCTCTTTTTATTGCATCGTAAATTCTGGCGTTAGGTAAAAATGAAAAATTGTTATGAATCAACGGCCGGTTATTGTTCAAACTGAGTACCTGCAATTGATTTCCGGAAAATAAAAAAAGTTGATTATCTCCGGCCATCTTCATTTTAAGAATATTCTTTAATAGTAAACCGTCTCTTGCGTTTATTTCTGTAATGTTTCCATTCTCCATTATCAGGAGGCCTTCACTGAAAGTTCCTATGTAAAGTTTCCCTTTATGACTTATTAAAGAAGAAGCTTTGATTTTATTGTTCTTATAGTAGACCCGAAAGAGATTGACACCATTCCACTTGTATAGGCCATCTACATCGGACATATAAATCATTTTATCAAACTGGTTGTAGGTAACAGCTAGAGCTCTTCTCCAATTGACTATTACGAATGTGTCGCGATTTTCTAAACGATGACTAACTGCCATTCCGCTCGATGTACTAATATAGTATCTCTCACCTACCCTTTCGGCATCCTTGACCGAATAATAAATCTCATTTTTTATTTGCATCTCCTTCAGGCTAAAAAGGTACGAATCACCTGATGTGCTAATAATGCATTCGTTGCTATCTAATAAAACAATGCGTTCGATGGTTCCACCCGATTGATGTGGTATATTGTTATAAACCAAAGAAGAGTCTCCATTTGTAATTATAAAACGCCCAGAAGAGGTACCCCATAAAAAATGAGTTTTTGTGGCCGAAATTGCAGTTATCCGTTCGTCATTTTCCAGCTTAAGAAAATTGAGGTTAAGAAGCGTATTGGTTTTTTGCTTTCGAAGTACCCCTCCATCAAGAGTTGATATCCAAGTGCTGCCATTTTTAGCACTAATAATGTCTGACACGCTCCCCGCCATTAAGCTATCACCCAGTGAAAGATTTATGCTAAAACGCTTGGTATTGACCCATACCGCACTAGAGTCAATGCTAAGCGTATTTACATAACGGTTAAACGTCTTAATTTCTGTTGGCTGAACTCGTTCATTCTTCAAAATCATTTTGATGACGGTTCCGTTTGCATTTGCGACGAAATAAAAGGTATCTTTCCTTGTTTGGCGCTCCAGGAAGTTTTGCTTTGTAATAGCCGTGCTATCTGGTAGGGTATGAATTAGCTTAACACTACTTGTGCCAGGCCGGTACATGTATAACTTTCTACTCGCAAGAAAAACAGCCTTGTCCTTAAAAAGTGACATAGTTGAAAAAGGAATTCCTTTCGCAATGAACCTGGAACTATCATAATCGAGATTATATATAAAGGCACCGAAAGACGTCAACACCACTAATTCATTTAGAATTATACCTATGGAAACGAAATGGTGCCTTGCGTATGGAAGGTTTAGGGGAAGTTGTTTCAACTGTTCTTTTTCCACATAGTAAACCTTACCTGTAAAGTCGTGACACCAAACCCTGCCAAACTTGTCTTCAATAAGCCCAGTTAAAGAAAGGGAAGTTTGCCCCTTATTGCTAAAATGTACAAATCTTTTCCCATCGAACCGACTGAGACCAAGGTCGTGTCCCACCCATAAATAGCCTTTGCTATCCATCAACAAATCGAAACATTCATCTGTGGGTAAGCCTTCAATTTTACCGAAGGAGGTTTGGGCTATGGCTAAGCCGGGCAGAACAAAAAAATATAGCAGTAAAACGATGTGCCGCATTCTGGATGGTGAATATAGTAAAGCTTGGTAAAATTGTCGTGAAAAGCTGTCAACGCAATGTACATAACACCGTATTACTCAGCATTTTCACTAAGGGGTATTTTAGCATGCTAATTGCATATTTGTTGGCTCAATCTAAATATGTGTTATTTGTAAATCCTTACTTTCGCAGACAGATATGAAGAAAATAGAACTGGAAATTGTGGCATTGTCTCATAGCATTACCCAGACCCATTCATATGCTGTTGTATTGGGTGAATTAAATGGTTTGCGCCGACTTCCAATAGTAATTGGGGGGTTTGAGGCTCAGGCTATTGCAGTTGCCCTTGAAAGAATGCAACCCAGCCGTCCCCTTACCCACGACCTCATGAAGAACTTTATGAACGCCTTCAATGTGGAATTGGTAGAAATTATCATCAACGACCTACAGGAAGGTATTTTCTTCTCAAAGCTTGTTTGTGTGAGTGAACACGACACGGTAGAAATTGACAGCCGGACAAGCGACGCCTTAGCTCTTGCTGTTAGGTTCGGCTGCCCCATTTACACCTACGATCATATCCTGGAAAGCGCAGGAATATTAATGGAGGATACCGGAAAGAAGAAAAAGAAAGAATCAGCCCGAGAGGAAGTTCATACCACTTCTACCGGACGAGAAGACCTGTCTACCCTATCTGTAACCGAACTTGAACAACTTTTAAACGAAGTTCTCGAACAAGAGGACTATATAAGGGCTATTTCTATTAGGGATGAGCTGAACAAGAGGAAGAAGTAACCCTTGTCTAATTAACCTATCCAATGCTCTTTTTCCCCAACTGTAAAATCAACCTGGGACTTAACGTAGTAGCGAGACGTGATGATGGCTACCATAACCTTGAAACTGTTTTCTACCCTGTAAAGTTATTGGATGCACTGGAGGTGCTAAAGACCTCTGGCACTACAACGCTTGAAGTTAGCGGAAAGACGATTGACTGTAGTCAGGATGATAACCTATGTATTAAGGCTTATCGTATGCTGAAAGCCGACTTCGAACAAATTCCTTCCGTAAATATCCTACTTTATAAAAACATTCCATCTGGGGCGGGGCTTGGTGGTGGCAGCGCAGATGGTGCTTTTACACTATTGTTGTTAAACAAGAAATTCAAGTTGGGATTGAGCCAGGAAAAACTGGTGGAGTATGCCCTTCGCTTGGGCAGCGACTGTCCTTTCTTTATAATTAACAGCCCCAGCTTTGCCGCCTCAAGAGGCGAAAAGCTAGAGCCCTGCGAGGTAAATTTACAGGATTATAATATTGTCCTGGTTTCACCCGGGATACATATTGCGACAGCAACTGCATTTAAAAATATCGAACCCAAAACGCCTCAGCAATCAGCGAGAGAAATTGTAAAACTACCACCCGAAAAATGGAAACATCTGCTTTCCAATGATTTTGAAGGAACCGTATTTTCTATTTTTCCGAAACTAAAGCGAATCAAGGAACAGCTTTACGCCTCAGGAGCGGTATACGCATCTATGACAGGGACTGGCAGTACACTTTATGGAATATTTCCCAAAGGAATGAAGCAGCCACCCTTCCACGAAGAGTACAGGGTGGATTGCATACCGGGGTAGAAGGTCGTACACAGCCATATTCCAATTTTTGTGGGTTTGTGCTTTCAGGTAATGCCAGTATTTTCGCAGCCATTTGGCGTTATTGGTAACACCGAATAATTGAAATAAACTGAACAACTTATGGCATACGACGTAATCGTTATTGGCAGTGGCCCTGGGGGTTATCCCGCGGCTATTCGTGCTTCGCAACTCGGCTTCAAAGTAGCAATTATTGAAAAGGAAAGCCTGGGAGGTATATGTTTAAATTGGGGATGCATTCCCACTAAAGCGCTTTTGAAGAGTGCACAGGTGTTTGAGTATGCAAAGCATGCTTCGGCCTATGGCATTACAGTAACAGACGCAAAACAGGATTTTCCCGCCGTTATTAAAAGGAGTCGTGGTGTAGCTGACAAGATGAGCAAAGGCGTACAGTTCCTGATGAAGAAAAATAAGATTGATGTTATCATGGGTTATGGTAGCATAAAAGGCAAAGGTCAGGTTGAAGTATTGGGAAGTGACGGATCTAAAAAAGTTTACGATGCCAGGTATATAGTGATTGCAACGGGTGGCAGGGCAAGACAGCTCCCTAACCTGCCAATTGATGGCAAAATGATCATTGGATACCGTGAAGCTATGGTGCTTCCGCAGCAACCTAAAAGCATGATTGTAGTGGGTAGTGGTGCTATAGGAGTTGAGTTTGCCTACTTCTATAATAGCATGGGCACTAAAGTAACGGTGGTGGAATTTATGCCGCGCATCGTGCCGGTGGAGGACGAAGAGATATCAAAGGAGCTTGAAAAGCAATACAGGAAGCAGGGAATCACGGTAATGACAAGCGCATCCGTGGAAAAAGTGGAGATGGCAGGCAATGGAGTAAAGGCAACGGTGAAGAAACAAGACGGCAGCATGGAAACGCTGGAAGCTGACGTAGTGTTGAGCGCTGTTGGCGTGGTTGCGAACATTGAAAATATTGGCCTGGAGCAAGCCGGTGTTAAGACAGAGAAAGGAAAAATACAGGTTGATAAATACGGTCAAACAAGTGTTCAGGGTATCTATGCCATCGGTGATTGTACGCCGGGGCAAGCCCTTGCACACGTAGCAGGCAAGGAAGGCATCAATGCTGCAGAACACATGGCCTATCTTGAGAAGAAAATTCATCATGCTCCGGAAGGCATTGATTATAACAATGTTCCGGGATGCACCTATTGTACACCGGAGATTGCATCAGTCGGGTACACCGAAAAAGCAGCAAAAGAGGCCGGATATGAAGTTAAGATTGGAAAGTTTCCTTTCATGGCTTCAGGAAAAGCGAGCGCAGCCGGCGCTACTGAGGGGTTTGTAAAAGTTGTTTACGACGCCAAATATGGTGAGTTCCTTGGCTGTCACATGATCGGCAGCAACGTAACTGAAATGATTGCAGAAGTATCCGAGGCCCGAAAACTTGAAACAACGGCCCATGAAATACTCAACGCAATTCATCCCCATCCTACCATGAGTGAAGCTGTTAAAGAAGCTACCGCGGCCGCTTATGGGGAAGCTATTGACATATAAAACTCCTAATAGTTTTTAGTGGAAAAGGTGCTGCTTCTGCTGCACCTTTTTTTGGACCTTAAACCACTTACGTAGTGTGTGCTAAGAATATCCCTTCCTCGAATGCTTTAAGGATGGCAAATAAAAAAGAGCTGCCGTGGCAACTCTTTTTTTATTCGGTTAAAGCTTTCTATTTAGGATCAAGCATAAGCCTGATGCGGTCCGACAGATCTTCCAGGTGGTATTTGCTCACTTTGTCTGTAGTTAGCGGTATTGCTGCCAAAATGCGGCTGCGCAATTGTTTCAAGTGGGCTTTTGCCAGCGAAGGAAGGTCACTGTTTTCGATGGACGAAAAGCTCAAAGCTGCACCACGCCCGCCCGCAGAACTTATTACCATCGTGGGTGAGGAAGGTTTAACCAAATCGCCAAGGGCTTCTACAAACGCCTTTTGAATGCTCCGTCTGTTCTGTTCTATTGTTTTCCTTGCTGCCAGTTCGCTAAATAATCCATCCCTAAGGTCAACTAACAACTCATCGGGGTGATAGGTCGCTGTATTACCGTAACGTGAAGCAGCCTGGCTCATTCGTCCCAGCCTTGCAGGTGACAATAGATTTCTTACCATGCTTACCTGCATATTACTAACCAAATCAGTGCCTGCAGGATTGCTGATCTTGTTGATTACATTTTTATCGTTCAACCAGGTAGGCGTCTGGAACAATTGCTTATGGAGGAATGCAACTGCTTCTTTTTGCGTGGACTTTGCCGTGGGTGTAAACACGTCACCGCTTTCCTCTACACTCCGCGGGGTTTGTTCAATACCACCAATGTTTTTGGCAACATGCCCCATGTAACGGTTAAATTGTACCGTTAGCTGACGATACATTTCTGTCAAATTTTGGTACTTGTCTCCTTCCTCATTCGTCCATTCTGGTAAACCGGCAAGAATACGTTTCAGGTTTTTGATGCCGTATTCACTTGCTTTCATGGCATTATCGCCAAGGTCTTCATTTTGACTTCTTGGGTCGGTAGGATGTCCTTCGCTGCCAAACCATAAGCGGGGGTTTTCCTTAACACGGTTGAGAATCCACTTATTTACAATTTTTTCA
Organism: Bacteroidota bacterium; assembly: GCA_023433265.1. GTDB lineage: Bacteria > Bacteroidota > Bacteroidia > Chitinophagales > Chitinophagaceae > JAEZDR01. The sequence goes on from JAEZDR010000121.1 coordinate 13,706, forward strand.
TCCTCATTGGCGTTGGCTGCAAAGGTGGGTTTGTAACCCCATTCGATGGCCCACATATCGTAGTCGCCAATACGAGGAAATATACCTTTTGGCCCAATGCTATCTTCCGGTTGTGCTACATAATTGAATCGTGCATAGTCCATAATTGAAGACGTATGTCCGTTTGCTTCTACCCATTTTTTATCGCGCAGTTTCTCAACCGGCGTCATGTGGCTGCTTCCCCAGTTGTGACGTAGACCCAAGGTATGCCCCACTTCGTGTGATGAAACGAACCTGATAAGTTGGCCCATGAGGTCGTCATCAAACTCCATTTTCCTTGCTCTTGGGTCAACTGCTGCAGCCTGGATAAGGTACCAATCGTGAACTAACTTCATAACATTATGGTACCATCCAATGTGGCTTTCGAGGATTTCGCCACTACGTGGATCGTGTACGTTAGGGCCATAAGCATTTTCAATATCGGAAGCAAAATACCTGATCACACTAAAACGGGCATCTTCAAGGCTAAGAGAATCTTCTGGTCTTAATTCTTTTGCCATGATAGCGTTCTTGAAACCGGCTTTTTCAAATGCAGGTTGCCAGTCGTTCACACCCTGGATCAGGTATTTACGCCACTTTCTTGGCGTAGCGGGGTCTATATAATAAACAATGGGCTTTTTAGGTTCAACCAGTTCACCCCTTTTAAATTTCTCTACGTCCTCATCTTTAGGTTCGAGTCTCCATCTCACGATAAAACGTTCTTCCCTAACTTTCTGCTGGTCGTCGCCGAAGACGGTATAATCATCAGCGAAGAATCCTACCCGTGGGTCATAAAGTCGCTTTGCCATCGGCACCCTGGGTAACATAATAAGAGACGTATTCATTTCGATGGTAACCGCACCGGCTGCTGAGGCTGCAGGAAGTGTAGTGCCGGGAAAGGGAGATGAACTAGCCGGCGATCCAAACGATGGAGTAGAGTTAAATGTCTTTACTGTACGAATTTCTGTATTGATAGGAAACGTCTTAATGGACTGCACATAAGAGCGGTCTAAAGCGAGGGCAGACAGGTTTAATCGTCTTTTAGAGGCCGGGCTGATGCTTACTACCTGGTTATCGCCCTTGAAAAAATCGGTAACATCTATAACGGTAGATGCACTATCCTTTCCGTATGCTTTTATATCGAACGCCGCGGCGATAGGATATAAATTAGAATTAGTAACCGCCTGGTAAATGTCATTAGTAGAATCAGCAAAACTGATAGTGGTAACCACCCGCAGGAAAACGTTATTAGCCGGCCCCTTTTCCCAGAACAAAGTCTGCTGATTGGCTAGCTCGCCTCCGTAGATGCCACTGCCTCCTGCTACTTTTGAGAAGCGGGTAACAGCCATCATTTCCCGATTAAATATGGAGTCGGCTATTTCAAAATAATACTTGTCTTCTACCTTATGTACGGTAAACAGCCCTTTCGTAGAGACTGCTTTGTTAGTAATTACTTCCTTATAAGGCTTGGGGCCTGTTTGGCGGGCTGTGGGCGCCTGCTGTGGCTTTTCCTGAGGTGCCGTACCCCCGGGTGTAGCCTGCCGCTGTTGCGCAGTAAGCTGAAGCGTTACGGCAAAAATCAAACACAGTAAACTTAGTTTCTTCATAACTATAACGGAAATTTTAATAGCGTGAAGTTAACTGCAATAGAACATTGATGTAGCTTCAAAAAGCTAAATAGCAGTATTCCCCGCCCAGAAGCCATTTCGATTTATACCAGACATTGCAGTATAAAACAACCATAAAACTTAAACGTTAATTATATCGCCATGATAGAACCCTTGGGTGATGATGTTTGTCAGCTCGAAAAGTTTCCAGGGAAAGGGCCCGGCGTGCTTTTGGAATGGTAAGGTTTACGGCTCGATCGATAACCTTGCAATAGAATCCCGATGGGAAATGGCAAATTGTTTCTCCCGGCGAACGGGCATTTAAGAAAACTTGCCAATAAACAAGCAGGTGATAGTGTTCACCTATTGCTTTTTAGTACTGCTTCCACATCGGTTCTGCCACCGGAGTTGTAGTTGTAGCCACCACAAAGCTTAAATCGCTAATAGCGGAAACGTTATCGTAAACCATCTGTACAAAACTGATGTTAATCATTCATTTATTGGATTGCTTACCACTTCTTTGCTAATAGAAAACAATATGCAGGCAGGTTGGTTCGTTAACCTTTGACTCACAAAGTGTGCGAAAGCTGGCAGGAAGTTGAGTTTGAATAAGGGTTTTGTAATTAAAAAAGGCAACTTTCTTTTTCAAATTTTGCAACCAGACCGCACTTTATAAAGTGATTTTCATTAGAATTGCGAACTCAAATTTTTAATATTTGTTCATTAAAATCAAAAAACAATAGCGACATGGCTGAAAACAGACCTTCTGCTACATCGGTAGCAGTAAAATCATCAACCGTTCAACCTAAGAGAACGAGTAATATTATTGCATGGATAGCCCCTATTGCTTGTATTATACTGGGTTATGTTATATGGCGGTTTATATTAGGAAACCCAAGCAACTTTACTGATCCAGATCCAAACGGAGGTTTCTGGCCAGCCCATAAAGGCCCTGTGGGATCCCTTACAAAGATGTACGAGGGAGGTATAGTAGTACCGATTCTTATTGCTAACTTCCTGGTAGTGGTAGTATTCGTTATCGAAAGAGCTTTAACCATTAGTAAGGCAACCGGTAATGGAAACATTGCTGAATTCATCAGGAAAGTGCAATACAACCTGGCAAACAAAGACATAGACAAAGCCATTGCAGAGTGCGACAAACAAAAAGGTTCTGTGGGTAATGTTATGAAAGCAGGCTTACGTAAGTACAAGGAAATGATACCCAATACAGAACTTACTACCGAGCAAAAAATACTAAACATCCAAAAAGAAGTGGAAGAAGCTACAGCACTTGAACTGCCCATGCTTGAAAAGAACCTGGTGTTTCTTTCAACCATTGCATCTGTTGCAACGCTTTTAGGTCTGTTAGGAACGGTGCTTGGTATGATCCGTTCATTCTCTGCACTTGCTGAAGAAGGTGGAGCAAACGCTGCACAATCTCTTTCACAAGGTATTGCGGAAGCCCTTTACAATACAGCTTTGGGTATTGGTACGTCTGCTGTCGCTATCATTTGCTATAACATCTTCACTACGCGTATCGATGGAATTACATACGGTATCGATGAGAGTGGATTCACTTTAACACAAAGCTTTGCTGCAAATTATAAGTAAGCTTGTGGAATTAGTAAACCTGTGCATCTTATAAATAAAGAGCACTAAAACCACTATATGGCCAGACCTAAATTACCGCGAAAAAGCACTACAGTCGATATGACTGCCATGTGCGACGTCGCCTTCCTTTTATTGTCGTTCTTTATCTTAACAACGAAGTTTAAGCCTTCTGAAAACGTAACTGTGGCCATTCCCAGTTCTGTATCATCTAAACCAGCTCCTGAAAAGGATGTGGTAATGGTTTCTATTACCAAAGACGGCAAGGTATTCCTTACAATGGATGATGAAGAGAACAAAGAAACGCTTTTGAATACAGTGAATACCGTAAATAACCTTGGCCTAACACCTGCTGAAATCTCCAGGTTGGTGAAAGCCCCGGTTTTTGGTGTGCCACTTGAACAACTGAAGCAACAGTCAACGCTTACTCCCGATAAATTGACGGACCAATTCCTTCCCGGTATTCCGGTACTGGATTCCACTAACAATCAAATGTTACATTGGATGAGGGGAATAGTTTCCACTTACCAGGGTAAGAAGCTCAACCTGTTGATGAAAGGCGATAACGCAACCCGCTACCCCGCGTTTAAAAGTGTTATTACAGCTTTCAAAAAGAACGATGTGTTTAAATTCCAAATGGTTACTAACCCTGAAAACGTGCCCGAGGGATCTGAACTATGGAGAAAACACATGAAAGGCGAAGACAAAGAAGGATAAACATTAACAACAAAAAAAAGCTTTGATATGGCTGAAATGGATACCTCGTCGCAAGGCGGTGGACATAAAAAAGGCCCGGGAGTAAAGAAAGGAAAAAAGCTTTCAACAAGGGTGGATTTAACCCCCATGGTTGACCTCGGCTTCCTGCTCATTACTTTCTTTATTTTTACCACTACCATGACAAACCCCACGGCAATGAGTCTTATCATGCCTACGGACGATGTTCCGCCCGATCAACAAAATAAGGCGAAAGAGAGTGGCGCCCTCACCATTATGCTGGGCGGCAATAATCACGTGTTTTATTACGAAGGACAGTTAGACCCTGACGGAAAGAATTTTAAATCGTCTAACTTCAAGGAAATAAGAGACATTATTGTAAACAGGAAAAAGAACACCAGGGAAGAAGACTTTGTAGTGGTAATAAAGCCAAACGAGCAGTCTACTTATAAAAACCTGGTCGACATGCTGGATGAAATGACAATCAACGACGCTAAACGTTACGCATTGGTCGACATTTCAGAAAGTGAAAATGCTCTTATTAAGGCAACGGAAGGAGCATCGCCTGGCCAATAATTATGGAAATTGGCGGCTTTTGAATCTAATTTAAAACAAGCAGTAGATGGAAACGCAAAAAATATTAACTGCCGATATCCTGGATATCATTTTTGATAACAGGAATAAGGAATACGGCGCCTACGAACTGCGCAAGACCTACCGCAAGAGGTTATATACGGCTTTGCTTGTAATGATAGCCCTATGTACCTTATTGATAGTGTCTTCTGTAATTGCAAACTCTGTTGACGACGACAAAGGCGCAGAGATTATGGTGCAGGACGTGCAGTTAGAAAAAATAGACCGGCAGGAAGAGCAGAAGCCTGAGCCTCCTCCTCCCCCGCCGCCTCCAAAGATTGAACCTCCTAAAATCGAGATTGCAAAGTTCACTCCTCCTAAAATTGTGAAAGACGAAGAGGTAGAGCCTGAAGAGCAGATCCGCGAAACACAGGAAATGGAAGAAGTGAAAATCGGTACCATCAACCAGGAAGGTATTAAAAGCGACATCATCGCCCCTCCTGTTGAGAAAGGTACGGGTATAGTTGAAGCTCCTAAAGTAGAAACAGAAGATTACGATAAGGAGTTTAAAAACGTACAAATCGAAGCTAAATTTCCCGGTGGTGAAAAAGAGTGGCGCAAATTCCTGGAAAGAAACCTTGACAATAACGCTCCTGTAGATAATGGCGCGCCTCCGGGCCGCTACTCAGTACTTGTTTCCTTTATAGTTGACAAAGGAGGAAATGTAAGCGAAGTAAAGGCCGAAAACAACCCAGGTTATGGTACAGCGGAAGAAGCTGTTCGCGTTATTAAAAGAGGACCTAAATGGGTACCGGCCGTTCAAAACGGACGTAACGTAATCTACCGCCAACGCCAGAGTATTACTTTTGTAGTGGAAGAGTCTTAGAGAATAGGAAGAAATGATAACAAACCCCGCCCAAAAGGTGGGGTTTTTTCATGCCGTCAAAATAGCAATACGAGTAAGAATGCACGCACAATGATATAGAACAATCTGCACGAAGCGGGGTTATATAATGACGCCGGCAGATAAGGTAGCGCCGATGGGATTATTATTTGTAATCCTGTGGAAAAAATACTGCGTCAGCATCTTAGTTAAAAAGACTGATATGAAACCGCACAACATTCTATCTGCAGATTTACTCGACATCATCTTTTACAACAGGAACAAAGATTATGGAGCTTACGAATTACGTAAGCATTACAGCCGGCGTCTCTACACTGCATTACTCTTCATGCTTGCCCTTTGCATACTGGTGATTGGCACAACTGCATTGGCAAAAAAAGCGAGTGGCCCAATCGCATCTGCTCCTCCTGCAATAGACGTTATCCTTCAAAATATTGGTGAAGAAGAAAAACCAACTATTGAGCTTCCACCTCCACCAAAAGCTAAAGCCCAACCGTTGGAAATAGCAAGAGTAACACCTCCCGTGATTGTTCCCGACGAGCAAGTAACTGACGAGGACATCATAAGAGAAAATACTTCATTGGAAAATGTTCAGATAGGAACCATAAACCAGGCAGGCCAACAAAGCGATGTGGTAGCACCTCCTGTTGAACAAGGTACCGGACTGGCAACAACACCGGGCACTCAGAACGAAGATTACGACCGTGTTTTCTTCAATGTGCAAAAGGAAGCGATGTTTCCTGGAGGAGATAAGGCGTGGATAAGATTTTTGGAAAGGCATCTTGACAACAATACTCCTGTAGACAACGGCGCACCTGCGGGCCGCTATACCGTAATTATCTCTTTTGTTGTAGATAAGCAAGGTAACCTTTCAGAAATAAAAGCTGAAAATAACCCTGGATTTGGAAGTGCAGAGGAAGCCATCAGGGTAATAAAGAAAGGCCCAAAATGGATACCCGCGGAGCAAAACGGGCGTAACGTTATCTACAGGCAAAGACAAGCCATCACATTCGTTGTTGAAGAGGCTTAAAAACACCACATGCCCCAATCACGTTTCTCGTCTCACATCACAGCAGGTCCCGACTCGTCGGGACTTCCCTTTCTTCCATCTTCCAGATCCCGCTTCTACACACCTTCTCCATCTCCCCCAAAAACAACCCGTTTTTGGGAGGCAAGTCCGAGGCAAGTCCGAAGCAAGAGTGTGGCAAGAGCGTCAAAAGCCCTTCAAACAGCTAATCCTTGCGAGGCGGAGAAACGAAGGCGACGTCTTTGCGAGGAGCGAGAAACGAGCGACGCGGCAATCTCTGTTCTCCGAAGCCCTAGCCCTACCGCCGCATATCCCGATACCTCAGCCAGGAAAGCAATCTCTGTCCTTCGAAGCCCAAATCCCCCACCGCCGTCATCATTGCGAGGCAGGAGGAACGATCCCGATAGCTATCGGGACGGCAATCTATGTCCTCCGAAACGAACGTACTTACCGGAAGCAACGAACGTCCGAGACCGGCGTCTTTGCGAGGCAGGAGGCACAACTGCCGAAGCAATCTCTGTCCTCCGGAGCCCAAGTCCCCACCACCCTCTTCAACCTCTTTCCAAAACGGTCCTGTCTATAATCTATGTACTATGTACTAAGTACTAGTTCTCATTTCCCCCTCCTTTCCCCTCAAACATACACCCGCCCCAAAAACCAACTTTCCCGTTTGTTCCTGTTTGTTCCCGTTTGTTCCGAATTATTCCATTTTGTTCCCGATTATTCCGTTTTATTCCGTTTTATTCCGTTTTATTCCGTTTTATTCCCGTTTGTTCCGTTTTATTCCATTTTTTTCCGTTTTAATCCGTTTCGTTCCAGCTTATGCCAGCTCACATTGAGCTTTCGCTCTCTTATCGCCTTTCTAAATTGCGGGCAAGTCTCACAGGCACTATTGATTAATTTCGCAGCAATGCTTGGAAAACTTTTAGGCTGGAACGACACAATTGCTGCCATTGCTACAGCGCCCGGAACAGGCGCTATTGCCGTAATTAGGGTATCTGGCATCCATTCAATCGACATCGTAAATCAGCTCTTTTCAAAAGACCTTGCATCGGTAGCATCTCATACGATCCATCATGGTGTTTTAGTGTTGGATGGTGAGTTGCTCGATGATGTTATCGTGGCAGTATTTCGAAACCCGCGTTCATTTACCGGGGAAGATGTTGTTGAAATTTCCTGTCACGGATCTACGCATGTTCAGGACGTGATAATGAAGGCGCTCGCTGCCTGCGGTGCACGCGTGGCAAAGCCGGGTGAATTTACCCAACGCGCTTTCCTTAATGGCAAGATGGACCTTACCCAGGCAGAAGCGGTTGCCGACCTCATCAACAGTCAAAGCGATGCCAGTCGTAAAACAGCGCTTAAACATATTCGTGGCGGTTTCTCAAACGAACTAAAAGAACTGCGGGAACAAATGATAAAGTTCTCAGCCCTGATTGAACTGGAACTGGACTTCAGCCAGGAAGATGTAGAGTTTGCTGACAGGACAGCTTTGCTTAAACTGCTGGAATACTCCCGGAAAACGGTTAATAAACTGCTCAACTCGTTCCAACTGGGAAATGTTATACGTGAAGGTGTTCAAGTGGCCATCATTGGAAGACCGAATGCCGGTAAGTCAACGCTGTTGAATGCTTTGCTGAATGAAGAAAGAGCAATTGTGAGCGAGATTGCTGGTACCACACGAGACACTGTTGAAGAGAATTTGAATATAAATGGTGTACTATTTAGACTTATCGATACAGCAGGCATACGCGAGCATACAAGCGACCTGATTGAGATAAAGGGAATAGAAAGAAGTTTAGAGAAAATGCACAGTGCTGATGTAGTGCTATATATTTTTGACGTGAACACTTTTTCAACAACAGAGTTGGAAAAAGTGGTTACGGAATTCGAAGTGAAAAAGCTAAAATACCTTCTGCTTGCAAATAAAACAGATGAGGCAACAGAGGAAAAGATGGCTTCGTTCAAAATGTTTAGGCAGGTGATTTATGTTTCGGCGAAAGAAGTGAAAAATATTGATGAGCTGAAGCAGGCTATATATGGCACTACCATAGGTGGAAGCCTTAACGATAAAGATGTGGTGGTAACCAACATTCGCCATGTAGATGCTTTGCAGAAAGTACAGGAATCTTTGACAGACGTTTCAAGGGCCCTGGAAGAAAATCAGCCGGGCGATTTGTTAGCCATAGACATCCGTAGGTGCCTGCACTACCTCGGAGAGATAACCGGCGAGATAAATAACGAAGAACAGCTAGATTTCATTTTTAGCAAGTTCTGTATCGGAAAGTAACTATCTTTCCTTTGTTTCATAAATGCTTGTATTTGTTGGGTTTTAGCTGATTTATCCTTCTCTTATTTGTTGCCCAACTCTACTTTTTTACCTATATATGTTGCCTAATTGTTGCCCAGATTTGTTGCCCACAAATCAGGCAACAGTCGGGAGAGAACATGCTACATACAGCTACAAGCTGCAACATGTAGCAACAACAGGCAACAAAATGAGCAGTAACATTCGTCTTCAAAAAACTTG
>JAEZDR010000142.1 GCA_023433265.1 Bacteroidota bacterium
CCTTAATAATTTAGCTTTAGTTCTTAACTTCAACTTTTAAGCAATATTGGGCTGCAGTTGTCGGCTGACGTTTTTCAATATCCCAACAACGCCAAGCCCTGTTCGTTCCACGACATTAGTTTTACCAGTTTTCGGTTCGGTCAGGTGGGACAATTCGCTTAACTTTATGGCTTAACAAGTGAGACATGTTGATAGAGAGAACATCCAATGAAGTAATTATTCGTCTACCTGCTTCGGTGGACACAACAGGACTCCAGCGACTTGTTGATTATCTTACCTACAGAGAAGTTACCGCAAATTCAAAAGCAACACAGGAGCAAGTTGATAAGCTGGCGAATGACGTGAAAAAAGGATGGTGGAAAAAGAACCGCAAACGCTTCATTAAATGAAGAAAATAATTGTTGATTCCAACATTATTTTCTCTTGCCTACTTAACTCACAAGGGACTATTGGCGACCTTATTTTTAACTCTGAAACCATTTTTGAATTTTACAGCAATCAATACATGCGCTTTGAAATTCGTAAGCATTGGCAAAAGCTTCTGAAAATATCAAAGCTGACTGAGACGGAACTTCAAACGTCTTACGAGACAATGCTAACAAAGCTGACCTTCATAAACGAAGAACTCATTCCCCAAAGCGACTGGGGAAAAGCTGAATCACTGGTGACAGATATTGACTTAGACGACACTGATTTTGTAGCACTGACGCGCTATCTAAAAGGCAGCCTATGGACAGGCGACAAACCGCTTTATGATGGACTAAAAGCAAAACGCTTTAGAAACGTTTACAATACACAGGACATGACAAAACTTCGGGAAAGGCTGACCAGACAATAAACGGCGTGCAATAACTAAGTTTTCCTTACGCCCAACGGGCGATGAATGATCAGCCTGACGCAAGATTGCTTGTATCTTTCTCGAATTATCCATCTGTTGCATAGGCAACTTATCTAATGATCACAAAAGTCTGCCTTTCATTAACCATTGGATTCCTCATGCTAACCTCCCGCAATTTCTCCAAGGCTTTCCTTTACAGCGTTGATTGTAAAGTTGATATCCTCGCCCGATAATGCATTGCATATAAACCAGGTTTCAAATGCTGAAGGTGGCAGGTAAATACCCCGCGAAAGCATGGCGTGGAAGAACCTGCTGAAAAGCTGGTTATTGGCTGCTGATGCATCGGCGAAGCTGCGCACCGGGCCGCTACTAAAATGCACACTCATCATGCTTCCCAACTGGTTAATTACAAACGGAATGTTTGAGTGAAGCAAAGCTTCTTCTATTCCTTTTTTTAGTGCCAGGGTTTTTTCTTCAAGCGCTGCGTATATAAAAGGATTGTTCTTTAACTCTTTCAAAAGTGTGTAACCGGCAATCATGGCCAGCGGATTGCCGCTGAGTGTGCCTGCCTGGTACACATTACCCAACGGGGCTATGTGCTGCATAATCTCTCTTTTACCACCAAACGCACCTACCGGCATGCCCGCCCCAATCACTTTGCCATAGGTCACCAGGTCTGCATCAATGCCCAAAAGCTCCTGTGCACCGCCCGCCGCCAACCTGAAGCCGGTCATCACTTCATCAAATATCAGCAGGATGCCTTCTGCTGTACATAATCTTCTAAGGCTTTCTAAAAACCCTTTTTCAGGTGGAATACATCCCATGTTGCCCGGCACCGGCTCCACAATGATCGCTGCTACCTGGCCTTTGTGTTCCTCCACGATAGCTTCTACCTCGCTTATATTATTGAACGCAGCGGTAAAAGTATCCTGGCTTACACCCGCTGTAACGCCGGGCACGTTCTGAATGTTGAAAGTAGCTACGCCACTTCCTGCCTTAACAAGAAAAGAGTCGGCATGCCCATGGTAGCATCCCTCAAACTTTATAATCTTGTTGCGTCCTGTAAACCCCCTCGCCAACCTGATGGCACTCATGCACGCTTCAGTTCCGCTGTTCACCATCCTTACCAGGTCCACATTAGGTACCATACTTACAATAAGCTCAGCCATCTCAATCTCCAGTTCGGTAGGCGCCCCAAATGAAGTACCCTCTGCTACCTTCTCTTTGATAGCTTCCACCACCGGCTCATACGCATGCCCCAAAATCATGGGCCCCCACGAGTTGATGAAATCAATATACCGGTTGCCGTCCGCATCGTACATATAAGCCCCCTTAGCACTTTTCATGAAAACGGGGGTACCACCAACGCTCTTAAACGCTCTCACCGGGGAGTTAACCCCTCCGGGTATTGTTTGCTGCGCCCTTTGAAATAGTTCTATGCTCGTAGAAATTAATGTAGCCATAACGTAAGTTGAAAAGAGGGAATACTAGTTAGCTTTTTTATCCCGGAGCTGACTCTCCTGGAATTTCTTATAGAAGTTCTTGGCAAACTCTTTCATATCCTCCACCATTTCGTTTTGCTGCGTAGCCCGGCCATAAGTATCGGCCATGGTCATCATGGTTTGGTAAAAGAAGTCGGCCATCTCATCTACCATCATTGCTTTCGTCCATAGGTCTATCCTGAGAGCGGATTTGTCGGCGCCGTCCCAAAACGAAAGGATAAAAGCCTTTGCATTCTGCGCTTTCTCCGCCGTGCTTGCGCTTGCATCCCAGGTAATTTTCTCCGGCATTCTTTGGTCATCCAGTGCTATGTTGATGGTAATAGTGGAATTGGTCATTGTGGTGGTTTTGAGCCGCAAAAGTAACACATGCGGCAGGTTATCCTTTCCACAGCGTTAAACAGTGCATTATTATTACACAGCTATGATAAAGACGTTGTTGATGGATTTTCCAGTAAGCTTCGCATCCTTTCTGTTGTCCCGTTGTCTAATATTGCACGGGCTTTTTGGAGGGCCCTGCTCGCCAATCCGTTTTTCAAAACCTCGTTCCGGTACAGTTCTACCATAGCAGTGCCGAAGCTTTTTGCATCTGCCTGATCGCAATAATGAACAGCATCATCATACAAAGAAGTAAAGCTGGTTAAGGAAGGACAAATTACCGGCAGCCCGGCCTGCAGGTAGGGCAGCACCCCACCATAGTTACTATCAATAGATGACACATAGATGGCCGCATAAGCAGAGCGGGCAACAAAGCTTTCGTCGTTTATATGCACATCGCTTTTGAATTTATAAGTTTCCAGCAAGGATTTCATCGTTTCTGTGAAATGGACCGACACAGCCAGTTGCATACCACTCAGTTGCCATTTCTTAAATACACTAAAAGCCTTGAGCACAGCCACAAACTGATCTTCGCCACCCTCTTCTATCCGGGCATAGAAATACATTTCCTGCCGGCCTTCGTTATGTGGCAGTCTTCGAAGGTCGAATAAGGGGAAGCTTTCAATTTTACAGCCGTTCGTCGCTGGCATTTCTTGCAGCAAGCCGGCTGCGGCTGCGCTGTGGGTGAGAATCGTTGGACAGCTTTCTGTGTTTTGCAATTTTGTAAGCTGTTGCTTAGGAAGGCTTAGCAGCAGGTATTGTGTTATGGCAAACCTGTTCCTTATGAAACCTTCAATCCAGATCAGCTTTTCCGGGTTGTACTTTTTTATGATAGCCGGCAGTTTTACATTCTGCCAGTACCAGCTTTGCACCGCTGAGCCTTTAGGAAGCTCAATGATGGTAATCTTATCCTTTCCTGTATTATTTACCGGCCCTGCCCCGTCACGTATTACGGTGTATCCCGCGCTCCCGGCTTCAGCGTCCAACTGATCTAAAAACAGGCGGGCATAGAGTGTCTCGTTTGCAACATTTGCCCTGATGATTACAATGTGCATTATGCAAAGGTAGATGGTATAAACATAGCAGGTCGCCATTACTGGCGACCCGCTGGTTTTTCGTATAGCAATAACGGTTAAAAACGCTTATTTCAGTTTCTTAAACCTGGCCTGGAAGAACCTCAGGTATTTTGGTTCGTAAACCATTTCAAGGCCCTTTACTTTATTCCGGTTTTCATAAACTGCCTGTACTGATTCTGCAATCACATCCATGTGTGCCTGTGTAAACACGCGGCGTGGAATGGTTAACCTTACAAGTTCCAGCTTTGGATAATAGTGGTCGCCTGTTTTTGCATTCCTGCCTGCTGAAACAATTCCTCTTTCCATCGCCCTGATGCCGGAGTCGAGATAAAGTTCAGCCGCTAACACCTGCGCAGGAAACTGGTCTTGCTTAAGGTGCGGAAGAAATTGTTTGGCATCAAGGAAAATTCCATGCCCGCCTACCGGTAATACAATGGGGATGCCCGCACCTTTCAAAAGATCGCCGAGGTATTGAACCTGGCCAATCCTTGCTTTCATATGCTCATCCTGAACTGACTCTTCAATACCGATGGCCATAGCTTCCATATCACGCCCGGCCAATCCGCCGTATGTATGCAAGCCCTCATAAACCACCACAAGGTTGCTGGCTTCTTCAAATATCTCCTGGTCATTAACGGCAAGGAAGCCGCCAATGTTTACCAGTGCATCTTTTTTACCACTGAAAGTAGCGCCATCTGTCAGGTTACAGATTTCTTTAACGATGGCAGCAACGCTCTTACGGGAGTATCCCTTTTCACGCTGTTGGATGAAGAATGCATTTTCTGCAATCCTGGTCATATCCAGCATTATCTTAATGCCATGCTGCTGTGTAAACGCCCTTAACTCTTTCAGGTTCTGCATGCTTACAGGCTGTCCGCCTGCCATGTTTACGGTTACTGCAACGCAGATATAAGGGATTTTTGCTGCGCCGTGTTTCTTTACAAGCGCTTCTACCTTACTTATGTCAATATTTCCTTTGAACGGGTGAAGGTTTTCTGAATCGTGTGCTTCATCTATAATTACATCTACAAAGGTTGCCCCTGCTAATTCCTGGTGAAGACGTGTAGTGGTAAAATACATGTTACCCGGAACGATATCGCCCTTTTTTATCATCACCTGGCTGAGGATGTTTTCTGCACCCCTTCCCTGGTGAGTAGGTATAATATGCTTATAACCATAGAACTTGCGCACTGCCTTTTCCAGGTTATAAAAGTTCCGGCTACCCGCATAAGCTTCGTCGCCCATCATCAATCCGCTCCACTGCCTGTCGCTCATTGCGCTGGTGCCACTGTCCGTCAACAGATCGATATAAACATCTTCAGAACGAAGTAAAAAAGTATTGTAACCTGCTTCTTTGATGGCCTTTTCCCGTTGTTCGCGTGTGGTCATTTTCAGAAGCTCAACCATTTTAATTTTAAATGGCTCCGCCCACGACCGTTTTTGTAGCTTATTCATCTTTACTTTTGGGGCGTAAAGGAAAAGGTTAATAGCTGCATATTTTATGATCTTAGTCATTGCAGTGTTAACTCTTAACTTTATTCATTTACTTAGCCCCCCTCAAATAAATTAATGGCGATGACATTTAAAACTATTATTGAGCCGTTCAAGATTAAGAGTGTAGAACCCATTTTTGTTTCTACGGAAGAAGAGAGAATAGATCACATTAAGGCGGCACATTACAACCCCTTCCTTTTAAAGTCCAACTACGTTACCATCGACTTCCTTACGGATAGCGGCACTTCTGCAATGAGTAGTGAACAATGGGCCGGCATGATGCGCGGCGATGAAAGCTATGCAGGCGCAACAAGCTGGCAGCGACTTGAAAATGAGATAAAGGACCTCACAGGTTTTGAATATGTGTTGCCTACCCACCAGGGCCGTGCGGCTGAACGCATTCTTTATGGTTACCTGGGTGGAAAGGGCAAAGTATTTATCAGCAATACACACTTTGACACTACAAGGGCAAATATTGAATTTAGCGGAGCAGAAGCTTACGACTGTCCTTCAAAAATGCTAAAGGACATGGATTCGCCTTACCCTTTTAAAGGCAACATGAATATAGAAGAGCTTACATCGCTTGTTGAAAAGCATGGAAAGGAAAACATTGGCGCTGTTATTTTAACGGTCACCAATAACAGCGGTGGCGGACAACCTGTAAGCATGGAAAACGCCAGGGAAGTAGCTGCTGTTTGTAAGAAGTATAAGCTGCTATTTGTAATAGACTGCTGCCGTATTGCTGAAAACGCCTATTTCATCAGGAAAAATGAAAAGGGATACGAGAACAAAGGATACCGCGAAATTGCACAGGAAATGTTTGCACTGGCTGACGGTTGCGTAATGAGCGCAAAGAAGGACGCACTTGTAAACATGGGTGGCTTTCTTGCCCTGAAAAACGAAGAACTTGCTGATGCATGTAAAAACCTGCTGATCATTACCGAAGGTTTTGCAACCTATGGCGGACTTTCAGGAAGAGATATGGAAGCGATTGCAATAGGCCTGAGGGAAGTATTTGATGAAGATTACCTGCTTTACAGGATTAAGAGCACATCGTACCTGGGAGAAAAAATAAGAGAAAAAGGCATTCCTATTTTATATCCTGTGGGCGGCCATGCCGTTTACATTGATGCCGGAAGACTTTATCCTCATATACCTGCTGATAAATATCCCGGTCAGGTGTTAGTATGCGAGCTGTATAAAATAGGCGGCATCCGCGCTGTAGAAATTGGCTCTGTGATGTTTGGTAAATATGACGATAATGGCAAGCTTATCCCGGCGCCAATGGAGCTTGTACGCCTTGCTATTCCAAGAAGGGTGTACACACAAAGCCATATCGACTACGTTATTGAAGTATTTGACGAAGTAATAAAACGCAAGGAGCAGGCGAAGGGAATAAAAATCACAAAGGAACCTAAGTTCCTGCGCCACTTTACCGCTCACTTTGAAGAAATAACAAGCGAGACTGCAGGTAAACCCGCAAGAGCCACCGCTAATGCATAATTCACTGATTTAGTATACCGAAAGGGCCGCCGCAGGGTGTGCCCTTTTTTATTATACAAAGCCGGGTGGAAAATTGGTGCTATACCTGCGCCGCTACCGTGCATCTAACTGCTACGCATCCACTATCTTGCAGCAGAATATGGAGAAGTTTATTGTTTCGGCGCGTAAATACCGGCCACAGACCTTTGATACTGTGGTGGGCCAGGACCATATAACCACTACGCTTAAAAATGCAATCAAAAACAAGCAACTTGCGCACGCGTTCTTGTTTTGCGGGCCTCGTGGTGTGGGTAAAACTACCTGCGCACGTATCCTTGCTAAAACAATCAACTGCGAACAAATTCAGCCTGATGGCGAAGCTTGCAACGAATGTACAAGTTGCCGGAACTTCAACGAAGGCACCTCATTCAATATTCATGAACTTGACGCGGCAAGTAATAACTCGGTAGATGATATCCGGGCGCTTGTGGAACAGGTGCGATTTTCGCCACAGGCAGGTCTTTACAAGGTGTATATAGTGGACGAGGTACACATGCTGAGTTCTGCTGCCTTCAACGCTTTTTTAAAGACACTTGAAGAGCCACCCGCACATGCCATCTTCATCCTGGCAACCACCGAGAAGCATAAAATACTCCCGACGATTTTAAGCCGTTGCCAAATATTCGACTTTAAAAGAATTACCAGCCGAGATACGGTAAAACACCTGGAAGATATTGCCACCCGTGAAGATATAAAGGCTGAAAAAGCCGCACTACAGGTAATAGCGCAAAAGAGCGAAGGATGTATGCGCGATGCACTAAGCATCATGGATAAGATTGTAAGTTTCACTAACAGTGAACTTACGTACCAGAACACACTGGAACACCTGAACATACTGGACGAAGATTATTACTTCAAACTGTTGAAGATGCTCTTGCAACAGGACCTTGCAGGATCCATGCTGTTATTTGATGAAATTAACCGCAAAGGCTTTGAAGGCGATCTTGTGCTCAATGGCATGGCGGAATTTATGAGGAACCTGCTCGTAGCAAGAGACGCAAAAGCGGCAGCTTTACTGGAGGTAGTAGAAGGAATGCAGCCGAAGTATGCTGAAACAGCAAGAGAAGTTTCCATGTCGTTCCTGGTAAGCGCCCTCAACATCCTCAATGAAGCAGAGATCAACTATAAAACAGCAAGAAACAAACGTCTTCATGTTGAGCTTTGCATCATCAAGCTCAACTTTCTACAACAAACACTTGACCTCGCATCGCAACAAGGCGGTGTAGTAAACAAAAAAGCAGCAGGCGGCCCGGTGGCAATTAAGTTTCGCAACATACGTTCCTACCAGCTACCGCAGGCAGAGCTGCAAAACAGGGAGGAAAGCAAGCTTTATATACAAGAGAAAGCAGAACAGCCTTTTAGCCAGGTGGCGGAGCCTTCACCTGTTCAGGCAGCCGGAACAACCGTTGCTCCCGCTGCACCTAAGCCGGTAGTGAAAGTTACTTCTGCTCCGGGATCAAAGGGCAAGCAAAGCCTTTTAGACAAGATAAAAACCGAACAGCTTTCGCAGGTAGACGTTGTGAAGGACGCAGAACCTTTGAATATAGAAAAGCTTCAGAACACCTGGAATAGCTATACTACGGAGCTGGAAAAAAAGCTGAAACATTCTGTTGCAAGCACTTTCAAGCTGGCGAAACTTACCATTGTAAACGAGGGATTGTTTTCTATCACAGTACAAGCGATAACGCAGCAAAAGTTTATAGAACAGGAGAAAACATTTTTACTTGATGTGATTCAAAAAGCGTTTCATAACCGCAACATAACTTTTGAAATACAGGTTGACGCAGGCGAGCCGGAAACCGCACCGGCACATCTTACCATGAACCCGCGCCAGCGTTTTGAATACCTTTCAACCAAATACCCGCTGCTGGCTGAGTTGCGCGACAAGTTGAAGCTGGAGCTGGATATAATTTAGTGCCTGCTTCTTATCTTGCCTGCATGAATTGGATCATCCTTGTTATAGCAGGCTTATTCGAAGTGGCTTTTGCGTCATGCCTTGCCAAAGCAAAAACAGTATCAGGCAACACCGCCCTATTCTGGTATGCTTTGTTCCTTGTTTGTCTTACCATTAGCATGGCGCTGCTTGTAAAGGCTACCCAAACTTTACCAATTGGAACAGCTTATACCGTATGGACCGGTATTGGGGCTGTTGGAACCGTACTGGTAGGCATCTTCTTTTTTAAAGACCCTGTAAGTTTCTGGCGTTTGTTCTTTATCACTACGTTGATTGCTTCCATCGTTGGGCTGAAAGCGGTGAGTAATTAAACAGTGCACCATTTGATGGTGCAGCAATAGGGTTACGCACGGTAGTTTAACCTTAACATTACTCGTTTTATTCACAATTAAAACTCTTCTCGTCTCACGTTTCATTGATAACATCGTCATTCCTTAGTCAGCTGACGACAATCAATACGTTGTTAGAACAAATGGTATAACTTTATATCATAAACCCTTGTCTTCATATAATGAAGTTTCCGTTACTCTCGCTGTTATATCTATGCCTGCTCCCGTTATTTTCGTCTGCACAAGATGAAGGACTCCTCAACCGGTTGAACGCAATACAGTATCGTGGTATAGACTTTTTCAATGCTGAGGGGATTGAGGTAACGGTTCAAAAGTCCAAGGGTAAATTCAATAAAAAGAACATCGTAAAAGGCCGTAAACGATACGTTGTTAAGCAGCAATACCTGAAACTTAGCGATAACCTCTTCCGTCCAAGCACCTACCACATGGTGAAGAGCAGGCGGTTTTCGGATAAACTTGTGCAAAACGTAAGCTTCTATTTTATTGAACAGCCAAATGAAGAAATCAAGGGTATTACGTTTAGTGCGATCAATAAAGTTGATAAACGCTTCGAAAGCGACTTCATCGATTTGCTGGAGAGCAACAAAATAACTCCCGCCAAGTACGAGGACCTGTTGGTGGACAGCATCAACTTTGCAGGGCGGAAAATGTGGTTAGGCAGCAGCTATAGGTGGATGGGCATTAATCATATCGGCTGTCCTAAAATGGGTACCATGAGCTGGAGTGTATATAAACATGCCGACAGTGCTGCAAAAGGGATCGTGCACAATTATGAATTAACCAAACTGTTTAACAAGGGTATTATTGTGCAGGAAGATAAAGTGCCCGTTACTTTCGAAGGAGTTGACGTGGAAGCAAGAAGACTTGTTTATAAATTCAAAGGTATAAGCGCTTTCTTTTCCGGATTGGACGGCGGGCTAACCCAAACCATCTACTTCCTTTCTGTTCCACTGAGAGGTAATAGCGTAAGCTGTAGTCTTAGTTTTTTCAACACAGATAATATAGACCATGAAACCGGATTACCTCCTCTGTTAAACAAAGTGATGAAGTTGAAAAAGTAACGGGACTAATGATAAAAATAGGAAGGGCTGCTTTTTTATGGCAGCCCTTTCTTTATATAAAGCTTTTTACAAACTCATCATTTCCTTGAACTTGACCGTTTGCCGACGGCTCACTTCTATCTTTTCACCACCTTTCAGTTCTACCAATAAGCCACCATTAAAGTAAGGTTCAATCTTTTCAATCCACCTAAGGTTAATGATATGCTTGCGGTTAGCTCTGAAGAACATTCTGTCGTCCAGGCGCTCTTCAAGTGCGTTCAGAGATTTTAAAATCAAGGGCTTGTTCGTAGCGAAGAAAACCTTAGCGTAGTTACCTACGCTTTCAAACAAGCGGATCTCGCCCAGTTTTACAAACCAGCACCTTTCACCATCCTTTACAAATACCTGGTAGTGTTCAGTTAGAGGGCCTTTCTGGAGGCCGCCATTCAGGCTGGCCTTCTCTTTACTAATCTCGTACTGGAGTTTATGAATAGCATCAGACAGGCGTTTAGGCTCTATTGGCTTCAAAAGGTAGTCCATCGCATTCACCTCAAATGCCTTCAGTGCATATTCATCATACGCGGTGGTAAAAATCACCCTGGGTGCTTTCTCTACCTCGGCCAATAAGTCAAATCCTGTTTTACCCGGCATCTGGATATCCAGGAAGATGAGTTCAGGATTCAATGTCTCTATTTTTTCTATCCCTTCATCCACATTTCCGGCTTCGTCAATTACCTCAATGTCCGGGTGCTCCTGCAGCAGTTTCTTCAACTCGTTACGTGCGAGGCGTTCGTCATCAATTATTATAGCTTTTACGGGCATAATATGCTTTGGTTTAGGCGTAAATTTAAGCGGTTTGCAGTGGGATTTTCACCCTTGCTTCTACGAGCTCAGGGTTTACTGAACGTATTTCAAAACTTGCCTTGCTTCCGTACACAAGGTTAATCCGGTTCTTTGTACTTACTAGGCCAAATCCCTCAGGATTGGAAGTGTCCTGGAGCAAACCGGTATTTTGTACAATAAGTTCATGGTAATCGTCCTTGAAGTCGGAGATAATTTTGACCACCCCCCCTTCGAGGCGTTTGCTGATGCCATGCTTTATTGCATTCTCCACCAGCGTTTGTAACATCATGGGAGGAACCTGTTGGTCCAGCGTATCCTCATCAATGTCGTACTCAACCTTTAAGCGATCTTCAAAACGTATATGTTCCAGGGCAAGGTAGTCCTTTACAATGTTCAGCTCTTTTTCCAGCGGCGTAGTTTCCGTTGAATCGGCCCGCATGCTGCTCCGGAGTATGTTGCTCAGTTCAGTAATCGCTGTACGGGCACGGGTCGGGTTTTCGTCCACCAATGCACGGATGCTGTTTAAAGCGTTAAAAATGAAGTGCGGGTTGATGTGTGCCTTTATGGTTTTTAGCTGCAGTTCTTTAACCGTGCTCTCCAGCCTCATCTTGTCTAGCTGTTCACGACGGCTCTTCATTACATAGTGGTAGGTGAAGTAGATAAGGTTCCAGATAAGAAGGAACAGGAAGGTGCCGAACGAGTTCCTCATGGTTTTATTAAATACCGAGTACTCGCGCATGGTTTCCGGTTCAAGATTGAATTTAACTTCCGTTATTACCGAAACGTAGGCATAAACAAAGGCAAAGAATATGGTCGTTAGAAACAGGTAGGAGATCTGTTTTTGTAAAGGGTAGGCCAGCAGGCGCCAGTCTTTAATCAACGTGCGCATAAAGTGGGTAATCAGGAACCCATAGCCCGCATCAATGAACAGGACGGGGAAAAAGTTTGGTTGGGGCTTTGTACGGATTGTCAGGTAGAAAAACGTGTAAACAAGACAGTAGGTACTCCAGCCCAACAATTGGCACCACCAATATGCGGGAATTCTTCTCATCATTGTCACTGCGAATATATTATTTACCCTTGTCAGCCACCGTCGTTTTGTGATTAAAGGCAAATCGGCAGGGTATTTGGCACGTTTTAATCCCTCTTTAACAACCATGGGCCATAAGTGACCACTGTCAGCCCCCTCAAATATTGTCAATCCACTATTTTTACATACTAAACTGTTTTGAATGGAAATTTTGCCCGGTGAGCTTTTAAAGCAGATTCATGTTCCCGACGACCTGAAAAAGCTGTCGAAGGAACAACTACACCAGGTTTGTGACGAACTGAGGCAGTACATAATTGACGTCGTGAGTGTTCACGGCGGGCATTTTGCTGCCAGCCTTGGTGTGGTAGAGCTTACCGTGGCTTTACATTACGTTTATAACACCCCTTACGACCAATTGGTTTGGGATGTAGGCCACCAGGCCTACGGCCATAAAATACTCACCGGAAGGCGCGACAATTTTGTTTCGAACAGGAAGTACAAGGGAATAAGCGGCTTCCCAAAACGTTCAGAAAGCGAATACGACACTTTTGGGGTAGGCCACTCTTCCACTTCCATCAGTGCAGCCCTCGGAATGGCGATTGCAGCCAAGTACAAAAACGAGAACCGGAAGTCGGTGGCCATCATTGGCGATGGGGCTCTTACCGCAGGAATGGCCTTTGAAGCAATGAACCATGCCGGCGTTGCTGATGCCGATATGTTAGTGGTGCTCAACGACAATTGCATGAGCATCGACCCGAATGTTGGCGCTCTCAAGGAATATCTTACTGACATTACTACTTCCGAAACTTATAACAGGTTCAGGGATGATGTTTGGAAGCTGCTCGGTAAGCTACCGGTAGGAAAGAACTTTACCCGCGAGATGGCGAGTAAAATGGAAGCAAGCTTCAAAGGAATGGTGAGCAAGAGCTCTAATCTATTTGAGTCGTTGAATATCAGGTACTTCGGCCCTATTGACGGGCATAATATTACCAAACTCGTTGATACACTTCACGACCTGCGGAAGATACCCGGCCCCAAACTGTTACACATTGTAACTGTGAAAGGAAAGGGATATTCGCTTGCAGAAAAAGATCAGACCAAATGGCACGCGCCTGGATTATTTGATAAGATTACCGGTGAAATCTATAAAAAGAGCCACCCTACGCCGCAACCTCCTAAATACCAGGATGTTTTTGGCTGGACCATGATTGAGTTGGCTGAACTGAACGACAAGGTAATGGGTGTAACCCCTGCTATGCCGAGCGGCTGTTCACTCAAGTTTATGATGGAAAAGATGCCACACAGGGCCTTTGATGTGGGCATTTGCGAGCAGCATGCTGCCACCTTAAGCGCTGGCCTTGCCACACAAGGCCTGCGGGTGTTCTGTAACATCTATTCATCCTTTATGCAAAGGGCTTTTGACCAGGTGGTACACGACATTGCTATCCAAAAATTACCGGTTACCCTTTGCCTCGACAGGGCGGGACTGGTAGGTGAAGATGGCCCTACCCACCACGGCGCATACGATATAGCCTACTTCAGGTGCATTCCAAATATGATTATCAGCTCGCCTATGAACGAGCAGGAGTTGAGAAACCTCATGTACACTTCGCAACTGGAAAGCACAGAACTTCCTTTTGTCATCCGCTATCCACGCGGCGAAGGTGTGATGCCTGACTGGAAAAAGCCTCTTGAAGCGATTGAAATAGGAAAAGGAAGGAAAATAAAGGACGGAAGGGATGTTGCTATCCTCACCTTCGGCCATCCCGGCAATTTTGCCACAACGGCTATCAGGGAACTGAGGACCATGGGCATAGATCCGGCCCACTACGATATGCGGTTTGTAAAACCGCTGGACGAGGCTTTGCTTCACGAAGTTTTTACCACCTACGACAAGGTGATAACCGTAGAAGATGGTACCATCAAAGGCGGCTTTGGCAGTGCAATCCTTGAGTTTATGGCAGCTCAGGGATACAAAGCTGATGTGAAAATGCTGGGAATTCCTGACAGGATCGTAGAACATGGTACCTTAAGAGAACTTCACAGGGAATGTGAATACGATGCTCAGGCTATTGCGGATGCCGTTAAAGACATGGTAGCTGATAAAATAAATATTTCGAGCCTGATTGCCGGATAGGCAAACGCGACCCTAAACCTGATGCCCGAGAAGAAAAGGAAGATAATCAACGACCCCGTTTACGGTTTCATTACCATTAATGACGAACTGGTTTTCGACATCATTGGGCACCCCTACTACCAAAGGTTGAGGCGCATTTACCAGATGGCACTTGCCAAGCTGGTTTATCCCGGCGCTGTACATACCCGGCTGCATCATTCATTGGGCGCTTATCACTTGATGTGCAATGCAGTTAACGAGCTGCGTGCAAAGGGTTTTGAAGTTACTCACGAAGAAGAGGTGGCCGTTAAAGCTGCAATTCTGCTGCACGATGTAGGGCATGGCCCATTCTCGCATGCACTGGAGAATGTACTGCTACCGGGCATACATCACGAGGAATTAAGCCTCATGATTATGCAGGAAATGAACCGCGAATTCAATGGCAGGCTGGACCTGGCCATTAGCATATTTACCGACAACTTCCCTAAAAGTTTCCTCCACCAGCTGGTGAGTGGACAATTGGACGTAGACCGCATGGATTACCTTACCCGCGACAGCTTCTTTACAGGTGTTTCGGAAGGTGTAATTGGTTATGACCGCATCTTAAAAATGCTGACGGTTAAAGATAACAACCTGCTGATTGAAGAAAAAGGCATTTACAGCGTAGAAAAGTTCCTTGTTGCGCGCAGGCAGATGTACTGGCAGGTTTACCTGCATAAAACAGTGCTGGCAGCAGAGAAAATGCTGGTCAATATCATCAGGCGGGTACAGGAACTTTACCCCACTGCGGGCGATACCTTGAAGACAGGTTCTTCGCTCGACTATTTCTTTGCTTCTCCCCCACAAAAGATGACTATAGAAGCGCTTGCTCACTTTTGCGACCTTGATGATGCAGATGTGATGTTTTCCATCAAACGGTGGAGCAGGCATAGTGATAAGGTTTTAAGCCTTCTTTGTACAAAACTCCTTAACAGGCAACTCCTCAAATGCCGCATTACGGCCACGCAACATCCTGCATTGATAAAAGATCAACTAAATGTTGTGATGCAGGAGTTAAACCTCACCGAACAAGAGGCATCTTACCTTGTGTTTGGCGGCGAAGCCACCAATACAATGTATAGGATAGAGGATGAAAAGATAAATATCCTGTTTAAGGATGGTACGGTAAGGGATATTTCGGCGGTAGACAATCCGCTTATCCATCAAACTCTTTCAAGCCAGGTAAAAAAATTCTACATTTGTTCGCTATATTAGTATAAGACCGGCATCCTGAATAATGTACGAACAACCATTTTGTTGATATAAGATATATGCATTTCACTGCAGCACAAATAGCAACTATAGTAAACGGAAGGGTTGAAGGAGACGCGTCGGTGAAAGTGGCATCTTTCGGTAAAATAGAAGAAGCAAGTGCTGGTCAGCTTACTTTTCTTGCTAATCCCAAATACGAAGAATATTTATATACCACTGATGCTTCAGTGGTGGTTATCAACGAACAGTTTGAACTGAAGCAGCCTGTAAAGGCTACCTTAATAAGGGTAACAAATGCCTACTCATCCTTTGCAGTGTTACTCGAAACCTACCAACAGATTAAATCTGATAGCCTTACGGGTATAGAACAGCCTTCTTTTATTTCGCCATCGGCAGTAATTGGTAAAAACGCCTATATAGGCGCATTTGCCTATATAGCAGATGGAGCCGTATTAGGCGACAATGTAAAGGTGTATCCAAATGCATATGTTGGAAGCAACGTAAGGATTGGCGACAACAGCACTTTGTTTCCAGGCGTTTACGTTTACCATAACTGCATCATCGGCAAGCATGTGTACATACATTCCGGTACAGTAATCGGTAGCGATGGTTTCGGCTTTGCGCCGCAGCAGGATGGTAGCTTCAAAAAGATACCGCAGCTTGGTAATGTTGTTATTGAAGATTATGTTGAAATTGGTTCCAATGCTACTATCGATCGTGCTACACTGGGGTCAACGGTTGTAAAAAGTGGTTCCAAGCTGGACAACCTCATACAAATCGGCCATAACGTAGAAGTTGGAAACAATAGCATCATAGCCGCACAGGCAGGTGTAAGCGGAAGTACGAAGATTGGTAACAATGTTATGATTGGCGGGCAGGCGGGCATTGTAGGCCATATCAGTATTGCTGATGGCTCTAAAATCAACGCCCAGAGCGGGGTAAGCAAAACCATCAAAAACCCTCATACAACTGTTACAGGTTCACCGGCCTTTGAGTATGGCAGCGCTTTGAGGAGCCAGGCCGTTAGCCGTAACCTGCCTGAGCTGGAGAAGCGCGTAGCAGAACTGGAAAAACTCATCAACCAACTACTGTCTGAAAGAATTGACTTCCAGGAATAACCCCAGCCCAATATCCCGGAATGGTTTTTAGCCACGAATATTTTATGCACGAAGCGCTGAAAGAAGCGCACAAAGCCTTTGAAGCCGATGAAGTGCCTGTGGGTGCTGTACTTGTCATCAACAACAAAATAATAGCAAGAGGTCACAACCAGGTGGAGTTATTGAACGACGCAACCGCACACGCCGAAATGCTGGCGGTAACGGCTGCTTTTAGTCACCTTGGATCTAAATACCTGCCTGAAGCAAGCCTTTATGTAACCGTCGAACCCTGCCTCATGTGTTGCGGTGTCCTTTACTGGGGTAAGATCGGAACCATTGTGTACGGGGCCACCGACGAAAAGAATGGCTACCGCCGGTGGACAAAGCGCGAGGACCCGCTGGAAGAAGTAAGTCCCTTTCACCCAAAAGCACATGTTATAAGAGGTGTGCTTGCCGATGAGTGCGCAGCAATAATGAAGGAATTCTTTAGGCAAAAAAGATAGCAATTCTTATTTTAGGTTTCTAAAACCAATTGCACATGAAGTCTATAAGCACCGAAATTAAGTATGCCGTCATCTTTACTATCGCCAGCATTGCCTGGCAGGCACTAGGAAAAGCCCTCGGCTTTCATGACGAAAAAATAGCCAGCCAGTTAGTTTTTACCAGTGGTTTCTTTGTTGTTGCCATCGCTATTTACGTAATGGCATTGCTTGCCAAACGTAAACAACTGGGAGGCTACGCCACCTATGGCCAGTTGTTTCTAAGTGGAACGCTGCTGGGAGTTTTCGTGGCTATCCTTTCGCCCATAGCCACTTATTTGTTGCTGGAAGTTATCAGCCCCAACTATTTGCAAAACCTCTCTGCTTATGCCGTTCAGCAAGGCGAGGCTACGCCTGAGATAGCGGCCACCATGTTTACCTTAAAATCCTATATCATACAGGGTGTGGTGGGAGCAGTTTTTGCCGGATTAATAACGAGTGCGGTGTTAAGCCTGTTTATCAAGCGCACGGCACCGGTACGAAAAGAATCAATAGCTGGAACTTTCCAGGACTAATTAAGCGGAATGCTATAATAAACCGGTCAGCAATGGGTAATAGCTCACCGGTTTTGCTTTATCTATTGCACAGTTGATGAATCAGGCGCAACAAAGCCTTTCAGCCTTGTTATTTGTTCCCTTACATCTTTCACAGTATAAAAGCGAAACACTTCGGTGTTTATGGAGTACTTAGATTCATCTAGTTGCTTTGGCAGGCTGTTGAAAGGCCCCACTACTAAAACGTCCTGCGATGATGTGAGCTTTACCAGCCTGCCGGGTTCCAGCATAAAGTTCTGGTTGGCTGCATTGATGTTTCTGCCGATCACAAGCAGTTCCAGTGAATCTATTACCTGCTTTAATCTTTGCTGCGTCATGGTTTGCTGTTCAGTAGCGCCCTGGTTCAGCCATTGCCTGCTCCCTACGAGAGTATCAGTTTTGAGGTTCCAGGCGTAGTAACCTTCACCATCGGGGGTCGCCTCGTAGGTTTGATTGCCTACGGTAGCTTTTAACGGTTGGGAGGCGTTTAGTTCCAGCTCTTTTTCCAGGTAGTTCCTGTTGGGTCTGATCGTTATTTCGTTGCCGGCAGAAGCTTTTTCCAGCTCCCCGTTTGCAAAGATTTTTATCCGGGTAGATTTGCTGTTGCAGCCGGCAAGCAGCAAGCTGATAAGGATGAGGGTTAGAAAGTTTTTCATAAAAAAACCCGCCCGTTTTTGGTGGGCGGGTGTACAAAAGTATTATAGAATTACTTCTTGTGCTTCCCTTCAGCAAAACGCTCAGCCACTTTAGCCCAGCTTACCACATTCCAGAAGTTAGCAAGGTATTCAGGTCTGCGGTTTTGGTACTTCAGGTAGTACGCATGTTCCCAAACATCCACACCCAGTATGGGAGTTCCTTTCACTTCAGCAACATCCATCAACGGGTTGTCCTGGTTAGGTGTAGAGGTTACCTCCAGTTTGCCATCCTTCATTATCAGCCAGGCCCAGCCACTCCCGAAGCGGGTGGTAGCGGCAGTGTTGAACTTTTCTTTAAATGCATCAAAGGAGCCGAAGGCGCTGTTGATGGCTTCACCAAGTTCACCTGTTGGTGTTGCTCCCGCATGAGGGGCCATGGTTTCCCAGAAAAAGGTATGGTTCCAATGGCCACCACCGTTGTTGCGTACGGCAGGCGGTAATTTGCTAATGCCCGACATCAGTTCCTCGAGGCTTTTGTTCTCGTTTTCTGTGCCTGCAAGGGCTTTATTCAGGTTATCTACATAAGCCTGGTGGTGCTTACCATGGTGTATTTCCATAGTTTGCTTATCAATATAAGGCTCTAGTGCATCATGATTGTACGGTAGTGCAGGTAATGTAAATGCCATGGTATTAAGTTTTAATTGTTTTAATGACGGGTTGCAAATTTACCACTATATCATGAAAAGAATGAATATATCTAAGGTTGACGGCTGTTTGCCGGTGGCACCGGCCATCGAAAATGAAGGAATATTATTGCTTATAGTCTTCGCCATTTTTCTTTGACACGTTTATCATGGTGCCATCCGTCATTCATC
>JAEZDR010000091.1 GCA_023433265.1 Bacteroidota bacterium
ACCTGTGAGGCAGCTTTTCATCCGGGCGTAATAGACGCCGTTGCGGATGTAAAGTGTAACATCGTTGATGTTGCCTGTTGCTCTTATATAACCATCCTGCCTGGCCATATGATGAAGTTACGACAGGATGAGCCTGCGAAAGCGTGCATGGACGGCAAAGCGCGGGTTTTGAGCAAATACTCCGCTACATTTTTGATGGAAGCCGACAAAAACAGGGACGAATGGTATTGGGAGGTGCGGAGCAAAGTGCTAAGGAATGATAGGGGAGGCGCCATAAAAAAAGCAGCGTTGCCGCTGCTTTGCTATGATCTTTCGTATGAAGTTATTAATCTTTCCATTTCTCCGCAACCAGTGCTGCAGTAACGCCCAGTACTGCTTCAAGTGCTGATACGTTTTGTTCCAGTTCAACTACTACTTGCTTCTTTTTTTCTATTTCAGCGAGAGGCAGATTTCTTTTCTCCATTACCACTAGTTGAGTACGGGCGCCGGTGAGGCGTTCAAGCGCATAGTCGAGAATGGAACGGCTGTAGATAACCTGCTCCTGGGAGTTTTGGAGTGTTGTATAGTAATTCGTGGTAGTACGTAACAGGTCGGCGGAGATGGTTGAATTCGGTAGTTCGGGGCAGTCGCCTTCAACATCACCATGGTTTAGGTGGGCTTTTAACGCGTTGGCAGAAACCTTCAAGGTTACGCCCGTACCGTTATTCCCATTCACTTTATGACAGATGGTCACCTTGTCTTGCTTGCGGATGTTCTTCCTGTCTTTAAAGGTTTCCCTGTCCCAAACAAAACCGTTGTCTTTAATGGCCGGTGAATTGTGTTTGCCCTTGCCAGGGTTATCACCGTTATCCTTGTCGCGGCGTTTGTCGCTTTTGCCAGCATTGCCGCGATCGTTGTCATCCTTGTCGAAACCACGGCCACCCTGGTCGTTGCCCTTGCCCTGGTTCTTACCCTGGTTATCTTTTAGTGCATTCTCATCCCGTTTGCCAGGCTTTTTATCCTTGCCCTGGCCTTTTTCCTGTTTATGTTCTTTATGATTGCCCTTACCATTGTCCTTGTCTCTTTGCGCCACAGCAGAAAGCATAATGGACAGCAGTATTACGAGCGCGATTGCGGGAAACAATTGTTTGATTTTCATGATGCTTAGTTTCTGTTTGTTGAATCGAATTCTTTGTCGAGCCGTTCAAGTAGGTCCTCCACCTTTTCTGTCTGATCCTCCAGTTGCCGGGTAGAGTCTTCAATCGCTTTCGAAGTAGAATCCATAACATTCATTTCCCGTTCTTGTTCCGGGGAGGTGTCTGTATTAGCGTCAGTGCAGGAAAAAAAAGTAACTGCTGTTAGCAGTAGTGTTAAGCTAAAAAGTCGGTACCGCATGTTTTTGGTTTTAGGAGCGCAATGATGAAACGTAAAGTCTTAGAAATCAACTGCAATTTCCTTACCACAGTGTAGTTGTTTATAGGAACAAAAGGTGTTGAGGAGGGGAGTCGCCGGTGGCAATAAAAGTGATCGCATCCTCTAACTCTTTCGTTATCAGTATCAAACAAGCATCACACCTTGATGGCTTGCAGGGGTGGGAGATGTAATACGTCGATTAGTGTTTAATTGTTGGATCTTGCGGTTTATCTTTGGTATCAATCACCGTTTTTACCTGCCAAAAAGTTAATATGAGTAGTAATGGCAAGGTTTCTGTAAAATTATTTCCCCATTTTGTTTTCCTTTCTGCCAATTCCCCTTACCTTTGCGCTCCCAATCTGAAAATTGGGTTTCGATATGTCTCAGAGAATCAGAATCAAATTACAATCCTACGATCACAATCTGGTAGATAAATCTGCAGAGAAAATCGTGAAGACTGTACGCGGTACAGGAGCAGTTGTTACAGGTCCTATTCCATTGCCTACGCGCAAGAAGATCTTTACTGTTCTACGTTCCCCGCACGTCAATAAGAAAAGCCGCGAGCAGTTCCAGTTAGCAACTCATAAGCGCTTACTGGATATCTACACATCTTCTTCGAGGACGGTAGATGCCCTGAGCAAGTTAGATCTTCCTTCTGGTGTAGAAGTAGAGATCAAAGCGTAGAAACGTTACCTGTTGCCAGGCAACAGCATAGTTCTTAGAAATAACATCATCTCTCAATTGCTGCAAAAGGTGTAGCAAAAAAAGAGCTCTGGTAAATCATAAATTCTCTTGGCTTCAAAAAAAGAAGCTGAGGGGCAACATATAAACAAGCCCTTCGAGGTTTGTTTACTGCCGGTACTTCCACTTCTTCGCCTGCGGCGGAGGAAACAAAAGAAAAGGTCGGTGGCAAACAAGGATTGAATCCCGCATCATCTCGGGATGTCCTCTCAACCTTGCGGGGCGTAAACCGCAAAACGATGAAAGGAATTATTGGAAAAAAAATTGGGATGACCAGCGTGTTCGGTCCCGATGGCAAGCAAACCGCTTGTACCATTATTGAAGCTGGTCCTTGCGTAGTTACGCAAGTTAAGACGCAGGAAAAAGACGGCTACAGCTCTCTTCAGCTGGCATTCGGTGAAAAGAAAGAAAGGAATGCAATCAAAGCCGAAATTAATCACTTCGCAAAGGCAAATACTTCTGCCAAGCAATTCGTTAAAGAATTCCGCGATTCTTCATTAGATAAAAATATTGGTGAAACTGTTACTGTCGACATCTTCGCTGAAGGCGATAAAGTTGAAGTAGTAGGTACAACAAAAGGTAAAGGTTTCCAGGGTGTTGTTAAACGCCATGGCTTCTCAGGTGTGGGCGAACAATCTCACGGCCAGCACGACCGTCAAAGAGCTCCGGGTTCAATCGGTGGTTCTTCTTATCCTTCAAGGGTTTTCAAGGGTATGAGAATGGCGGGACGTATGGGTAACGACCGCGTAAAAATGAAAGGTCTGAAAGTGATTAAAGTTTTTGCCGAGAAGAACTACATCTTAGTTAGCGGTTCTGTTCCGGGCCATAACGGTTCTATCGTTTTAATCCAGAAGTAAACCCCCAAAATCAGAGAATTACCATGCAAGTAGATGTTTTAAATATCCAAGGACAGAAAACAGGCAGAACCATCGATCTTCCTGAAGAAATATTCGGTGTTGAGCCTAACGACCATGCTATTTACCTGGCCGTTAAGCAATACCAGGCTGCACAGCGCCAGGGTACGCACAAGGTTAAAACCCGCGCTGAAGTAAAAGGTGCCAGCCGCAAATTACACAAGCAAAAAGGTACAGGTGGAAGCCGTAAAGGTAACATCCGTAACCCTCTTTATAAATGTGGTGGTACCATCTTTGGCCCCAAGCCTCATGGTTATGGCTTTAAGCTTAACCGTAAAGTGAAGGACCTTGCTAAGATTTCTGCACTCAGCTACAAGGCAAAGGAAAATGCTATTGTAGTAGTGGAAGAAATGAACCTGGATGTGCCTAAAACAAAGCAGGCCGCAGACATGCTGAAAGCTTTAAGTTTTAGCGACAAAAAAGCGCTATTCATCATACCTGATTACAACGACAACCTGTACCTGAGCCTTAGGAACATTCCTTCA
Organism: Bacteroidota bacterium; assembly: GCA_023433265.1. GTDB lineage: Bacteria > Bacteroidota > Bacteroidia > Chitinophagales > Chitinophagaceae > JAEZDR01. The sequence continues at coordinate 3,533 of JAEZDR010000091.1, forward strand.
GCTACCAGCACATTGCTTGCCGATGTAAACACTTACGACATCTTAAATGCTGATGTATTAGTGTTGACTGAAAACGCTGCTAAAGTGTTTACAGAAGACGAAACAGGAGTAGAAGCTTAATTAATTAGAATTCTCGTAAAACTGAGATAAAATGAAACTGACAGAAGTTTTGGTAAAACCCATCCTCACAGAAAAAGCTAACCTTCAGCAGGAAAAGCTGAGGAGATACGCTTTCAAAGTGGCTAAGAAAGCCAACAAGCTGGAAATAAAGAAAGCTGTTGAGCAATTTTACGGTGTGAACGTGGTGGATGTAAATACAGTTGTTGTTCCTGGTAAAAACAAAACACGTTACACAAAAGCCGGTTTTATACAAGGTGTAAAGCCTGCCTACAAAAAGGCTTATGTAACTGTAGCCGAAGGCGAAACAATTGACCTATACGCAAACATTTAATTATAGCTGGCGAAGCTGAAAAGTTCGCAGATAAACAACAAAGAACATGGCATTAAAGAAGTACAAACCAATGACGGCAGGCACCCGCTGGAGAATCGGGAACGCTTATGCTGAAATTACAACCAACGAGCCTGAGAAGAGCTTGCTGGAGCCAAAGAAAAGTACAGGTGGCCGTAACGCACAGGGCCGTAGGAGTATGAGATACATGGGTGGTGGAAATAAGAAACACTACCGCATTATAGATTTCAAGCGTAACAAAAGAGGTATTGATGCCACTGTTGCTTCGATTGAATACGATCCAAACCGCACAGCATTCATCGCTTTATTGAACTATGCTGACGGTGAAAAAAGATACATCATTGCCCCACAGGGCTTACAGGTAGGCGCAACGGTAACAGCCGGCGATGCTGTAGCTCCTGAAATTGGTAATGCTCTTCAGATGAAGCACATGCCATTGGGTACTATGATTCACAACATTGAAATGCAGCCTAACCAGGGTGGTAAGCTTGTACGCAGCGCAGGTGCGAGTGCACAGCTTGCGAACAAGGAAGAAAAATACGCTGTACTTAAAATGCCAAGTGGTGAGCTTAGAAAAGTACTTATCAACTGTTATGCTACGGTTGGAGTAGTTTCTAATAGCGACCATATTCTTGAGCAGGCCGGTAAAGCAGGTGTAAACCGCTGGAAAGGTATTCGCCCACGCAACCGTGGTGTAGCAATGAACCCGGTAGATCACCCGATGGGTGGTGGTGAAGGTAGAGCTTCAGGTGGTCACCCACGTAGCCGTACAGGTAAGTACGCTAAAGGTGAAAAAACCCGCAGCCCGCATAAGAGCTCTGATAAGCTGATTATCCAGCGCCGTAACGATAAGAAAAAGTAATTGTTAACCAGTTAAAATGATCTGAGCCGAGGGGCAAGGATAAATAAACGAAAACAGAATATAGAATATGGGTCGTTCAATTAAAAAAGGTCCTTACGTAGATGCAAACCTCGAAGGAAAAGTGTTAGGGATTAATGAGGGCAAAGCGAAGAAAAGTGTTATCAAAACATGGAGCCGCCGCTCTACCATTACTCCGGACTTTGTAGGCCACACATTTGCGGTTCACAACGGAAACAAGTTTATCCCTGTTTACGTTACTGAATTTATGGTAGGCCATAAGCTGGGCGAGTTTGCTCCCACCAGGAACTTTAAAGGCCATTCAGGACAGAAAAAATAACGCGTTTAACGTTCAGCGCTCCGGTTGCTGAAAATGAAACTAAATACAATGGAAGCAGTAGCTAAATTAAAAAATTACCCTACAGGACCGCGCAAAATGCGCTTACTGGCTGATGTAATTCGCGGAATGGAAGTAGAGAAGGCACTAGCCATACTCGAGTTCCATCCCCAGCACAATGCCACACCTCTTGCAAAATTGCTCAAGAGCGCTGTAAGCAACTGGCAAACTAAGAACGAAGGTTCTAAAGCTGAAGACGCAAACCTGGTAGTTAAAACCGTGTTTGTGGATGGTGCAAGGACCCTTAAGCGTATGCGCCCTGCTCCGCAAGGCCGTGGCTACAGGGTGCGCAAGCGCAGCAATCATGTAACAATAATCGTAGATTCTAAAAACTAATTCAAAACCTATATATGGGTCAGAAAGCAAATCCTATTGGTAACAGGTTAGGTATCATCCGCGGATGGGAAAGCAACTGGTACGGAAGTCGTAAAGATTTCGCATCTAAGCTTATTGAAGATAATAAGATCAGAACTTACCTGAACGCCCGTATCAACAAGGGTGGTATCGCTAAGATTGTTATCGAGCGTACATTGGGTAAATTGATCATTACTATTCATACCTCTAAGCCTGGTATCATCATAGGTAAAGGTGGTGGCGAGGTTGACCGCATCAAGGAAGAGTTGAAGAAGCTTACGGCTAAAGATGATGTGCAGATCAACATCCTCGAAATCCGTCGCCCTGAGCTGGATGCTAACATCGTTGGCGATACCATTGCAAGGCAAATTGAAAACCGTATCAACTTTAAGAGAGCTACTAAAATGGCAATCGCTTCTGCACTGCGCATGGGTGCTGAAGGTATTAAAGTAAAGCTCGGTGGCCGTTTGGGTGGTGCTGAAATTGCCCGTAGCGAGGAGTTTAAGCAAGGTCGCGTTCCACTGCATACTTATCGTATGGACATTGACTACGCTAATGTTTTTGCTCAAACCGTTTATGGCAAAATAGGTATCAAGGTTTGGATATGTAAAGGCGAAGTGCTTGGTAAGAGAGAACTGAATCCAAACTTCACCGGCGCAAAGAGCGACGTGAGCGATAGAAGAGACAGGCGCGATGACCATCGCGGTGGTGGAAGAGACGACCGCAGGGGCGGTGGCGATCGCAGAGGCGGTGGCGGCGAGAGGAGAGATAGAAGAAATTAATTAGCTAATTAAAACCGGGTGTGCTGCTTTGCCCATAGCAGATCTGCACATAGGTAAAGTATCACATTTTCAAACTTGATATATAATGTTACAGCCTAAAAGAACGAAACACAGGAAAATGCAAAAAGGCCGCATAAGAGAAGTGGCTAAAAGAGGCACAACTATCTCTTTCGGTTCTTATGCTATCAAAGCCCAGGAAGCTATCTGGTTAACAAACCGCCAGATTGAGGCAGCCCGCCAGGCAATGACCCGTGCTATGAAACGTGAAGGTAACGTGTGGATTAGGGTGTTCCCGGATAAAATCATTACCCGCAAGCCTCTTGAGGTTAGGATGGGTAAGGGTAAAGGTAACCCTGAATTCTGGGCTGCTGTGGTT
>JAEZDR010000012.1 GCA_023433265.1 Bacteroidota bacterium
GGGGAATAGTGAATAGGCAATAGTCAATAGTTGTGCTTGCCTATTAAAGTTGCCTTTCTTAATTGATTCTATTATGGTTTTCTTTTCATTCCATCCTGGCGCTCTCTTCCTTCCTGTCTATGTACTAAAATCTATCTACTCCTTCGACTTCGCTTCTCCTGCGTCGAGGCTTCGCTCAGGATGACGGGCTGAGTAACTCCCCTTCCTGTCTATGTACTAATATCTATGTACTAATATCTTTCTCCCACCTTCACACCTTCAAACGGCCTCTGAATCCGCGGCTGCCGTAATAGGATTGCACGCCATTATGGTAGGTGAACACAGTGTTATACCGGCGGTCGCAGAAGAGAGATCCTCCAAGCTTCCTGATTTCCGGAGGGGTGGCTATCCAACTGGATGTTTTCAGGTCAAAAGTCCCCAGGGTTTGCAGGTACCGGTACTGTTCTTCGGTAAGCAGTTGTACACCCATGCTGGCAGCCATGCCCATTGCACTGCCTTCGGGCTTGTGTTCTTTGCGGGCTTCCAAAGCTGCGTCATCGTAGCACAGGCTTCTGCGGCCAGCGGGGCTTTCGGCAGAGCAGTCGAAGAAGATGTATTCGCCGCTCTTTTTATCGTAGTCCACCACATCGGGTTCGCCACCGCTCGCTTCCATTTCATGCAAGGTCCAAAGCGCTGTGTTGTTTTTCTCAAGTTTGGCCAGCACGTCTTCCCATTTAATGCTTTTATGCCGCTGTTTATGTTTCTCAAAACGGCTCTGTAGTTTGGCAAGCAGCTCTTGCTTCTGCTGCGCAGTTAATTGCTGTTTAGGCATAAGTGGGGTTTATGGGGTTGAAGATAAGGAAGAGAAGTATTTCTAACATAGAAGGGTGGTTTTACTGACGTAATTTTGCGGTATGAATCCTATTTCTATTCTATCGGCAATGATTACACCCGTGGTGCTCATTATGGCCTGCGGAAGCCTGATACTTACCACTAGTCAGCGCCTGAGCAGGGTAATTGAGCGTAGCCGGAAGCTTACAGATGATTTAAAGCTGCTGGCCAAGTCGTTCACCGATCCTACAACCATTGATGAAGAAGAAGAGATTCTCTTTGCACAGCTAAAGCGCAACACCCTTAGGGCAAGCCTGCTACAGCGGGCAATTGCGGGTTTATATATTACACTCAGTGTATTTGTAGCTACCAGCATAGCTATTGCAGTGATAGATATAGCTAATGCTAAATACACCTGGATACCTATTGTGCTGGGTGTATCGGGTACTGCCATTTTGTTTTATGCCAGCATTTTACTCATCAAAGAGTCCAGGATGGCTGTTACCATCCTTTCTAAGGAAATGGATGAGGCCATCAGTTTCATCCAGCAGAAGCGTCCCTCGCTGGCCAAGCGTTTCAGTTAAGAAAAGTCTAAACTGTTTGGCAGGCAGGCAATAGGTTTTCAGGCTCACTAACTTCACAGCATGCGCCCCTTGCTAATTGCTTTTTTAGTGCTGCTCGCAGGCGACTGTTGTGCACAGTCCGGCTTCCTGATTCACAAAAAGGGTAATAAAACAGTACGGACCTACTTCGCCGGTTCTTACATCACCTTCCAAACTCACCATGAACAATGGATTACCGGACTGATTAAAAAGATCAGGAGCGATTCAGTGCATGTGCAAATGATGCAGGTACGCATGCTTGGCGGTCCGGGCATTGCTATTGCTGATACAGGTTACTCTGCAATTATGCGGCTACATTACAAAGACATTCTTGCGTTTGAGAAGGATGCCTGTTTTTCTTTTATAGGCAATGGAATCTTCTTTAAGATTGGTGCAGTTGGATACGCTACGTTGAACATTGCGAATGGTTTGATTTATAAAGAGCCTTTATTCGACAATGAGAACAGCCGGCGCCTTTTAACCGCGGCCGGGGTTTTCCTGTTTGGACAGGTGCTTCGCTGGACTTACTCACCGGTAAATAAAATTGGAAGGAAGCACAAACTTGTCTTTGTAGATCTGCCGCCACCGGAAGATAATCAACGCTAATTTCTGATGATAACAACAACATAGAATCATGAAAAAAGTAGTCCTTGACTTAGCTGTTTCATTAGACGGGTTTATAGAAGGCGCGAATGGAGAAATAGATTGGTGTATTATGGAAGAGGATATGGACTTCGAAGGGTTCCTTTCTACGATTGATACTATCTTTTATGGCAGAGTAAGTTACGATGCCTGGGGAAACTTTGAACCTGATAACACTGCGGGAGATGCGGAGTTGAAGCTCTGGAAAGAGGTACATTCAAAGAAGAAGTATGTTTTTTCAAGTCACCAGCGGCAGGACAGCAGCGCTACTTTCATCCATTCAGAAATCGCAGCGAGCGTAGCGGAAATTAGACAGAAGGGAGGAAAAGACATATGGCTTTACGGCGGAGCCAGTCTTATTAAAACGTTTATACAGTTAGGGCTTGTTGATATTTTCCGGCTTTCAGTTCATCCTGTCGTTCTCGGAAAAGGAAAGCCATTGTTTGAAGCATTGGACGAGCGGCTGAATCTAATACTGGTTAGTACCCAATCGTTCAAGTCAGGCGTAGTTCAATTGATTTATAAACCCCGGCAATAGGAAAGGAATCGGCACCATCGCACCGGCTTGAGTTGTCATCTTGATTAGCTTTCAACCGGGTGCTTAATGGCAGACATTTTCTGCTACGATTTCCGCCCAGTTAAAACTATGCCTGGCTATATGCATTGCTATTTATAGTTGCGATCTGTAGTGTCCCGGTCTCTATCCTTTCCAAGCGAATCAAACCTGTTCTCTACTTTGTCTTCCAGCCTTTCCCATTTGGCTGCTGCAGTATCGCCCAATCGCTCTGCTTTGGTTTCTATACTGTCACCTACGGTTTCCACTCTGTGCTCAGTGGACTCGCTGCAAGCCATCACAGTGGTTGCAAGTACAACTATCGTAATCAATTGCTTTTTCATTCCCGGACATTTAGCTGGTAAGGAAATCAATTATGCTGCCAATTGGGTGATTTTAAAAGCAAGGTTAAAGTACGCTGTGGGCTGTAAAAACCGGCAGCTCTGGCACCATATTGCAAGGGAAGGAGTATAAAATAGAAGATCATGAGTTGGATAAGTGCAGCAGGAACGGGATTGGCAGCAGCGGGCACGGTAACATCTGTACACCAGTTGCTGAAAGACAGGGTTAAGAAAGCTCCCCGTATAGATTTGTTGGGAGAGAAAGTAATTAAGAAATTGTACAAGAAAGCACATCTTTCTACGCCTTCGCATAAGAATGCCTACAGGGGTAGCATTGCTTCTGCTATCGTAGGCAATACTTTATTGTATAGCCTTGTAGCCATTGGAGGCAAAAAGTATGCACTGGCAAAAGGTGCGATTGTGGGTCTAACCATTGGATTGAAGTCGGCTTTCCTGCCAGAACGTCTTGGCCTTGGAAGCAAATACAGCAACAGGAACAAGCCTATGACGGCTATGACAGTCGGGCTGTACTTCCTGGGTGGTATGGCGGCAGCGGGAGCAATCGTATTATTTGAAAAGCTTTCGAAAAGGCGGGCGAATAAAAAGACGGCAGCAACTGATGCTACCACAGGCAATGTGGACAGTGCAGTACCTGCTGATCATTTAAATGTGGTTGCCACAGCTTAGTTTGGTAGCTACGGCGTAGCTTGCTACGGGGGCAACCGGGTAAGGCTGCAAGCTTCAATAAAAGATTTCGATAAAAGAGCAAAGCTTGCATGGTTAATCATCATAATCAAGAGCCGGCACCCAACCTGCCGGCTCTCTTATGCCTGTTCAGTCCGATAACTACAAACGATAAATGCGATCCATAAATACGGTGCGGCTTTTTTACCACCCTTCGTCTATATCATATCCTGCCTTAGTCACTACACTGATGGTGTATCCGCTAGTTTATTCGCAACCATAGCCTTCCGCACCCGTTTAACAGTCAGCAGTTAGACAAAACAAACAATTTCTTACATATGGCCCTACTTGTCAGTTAGCAGGTTTGATGAAGCAATGCCTTTCGCAAACGGGAAAGTAGGTATTAGCCTCTCCGCAGCCCTGCTACCGGTATGCTTTCCCTTCCTGACAAGAGACGCTTTTAAACGTTATGTAAGTTGCCAGGTTACACCGTCTCAACTTCCTCCTTTGCATTGCTTGCCGGAACTGACAGTTCGAACGCTTCCACTTCTGTTACATACTTTTTCAGGCCGGCCTTGTCAACATAGTTACGGCTTACAAGTTTGCCTTCACC
>JAEZDR010000067.1 GCA_023433265.1 Bacteroidota bacterium
GGCTGTATCCGCTCAAAAATTTTTAGATTCTTAAGGCAGCAACCAAAATCTATATTCCCAACAAGTCGAAAAGGATCTTGTTCTTTTCAGCCTCGGGGATCCCCGGTTTCCAAAGTGACTCCGGAAGTAAGTCACAAATCACAAGCTCTTTTTCGCCAGGTAAATATGCTTCTGTTCGTCTAATAGCAACGATATTATACTGCAGTAAAAATTCAAGTGCTATTTTTTTAATAATCACCTCACCTGCTTCCAGGTTCACATTTGGCATATTCACTGTAGCAGTAAGAAAAACTAAACTGTCGTTTATGCTCACAAGTTTGATGGCCGTAGCACCATTGGTGTACTTACGCAGTGAAACGAAGACCAATTCTTGACTATTTTTACCATATTTAAAATTGTAAAAGTTCATAAAAATTTGGTTGTCGTTATCACTCTAAATGCAAGCTTACAAATTATTTGTCTATTACTATCTTTCAAAATAACTATAATGTGAAAAAAATGCCTTTACCTCAATCAAGGTAGTTCTTTTAATGAGTCGCCCTCGAAATTGTAACGTAGCTCTATAGGCGCCTGACACAATAAATAGCCCCGGGTAAAAACCCAGGGCTGATCCAAAACTCACAAAGCATCAATTCGCTATACTTAAATCAACCTTCATCAGGTTAAGAGCATTATAAGAGCTGTTCATCAGAATGTAATCAATACCATTCACGTTCTGATAAAATTCTATACCAAGAGATGCAAACAACGGCTTACCTGTACCGGCTGTCAATGCATGCGATAGGGTGATAGCAGCTGTAGGTGTTTCTTCCAATGGCAGCATCGCAGAATCCTGCCTGCTTGTAACCACACCACCATTACAAAATCAATCTCAGAACTAGCCGAAACGATCTTGAAGTGCGTAGTACCATACGGAGCAATAACTGCATGTGTAGGAACGAAAGGAGCAATGCTAATGTCAACCTTCCCCGTTACCCTGTCAACGTCAGTTTCATACGGAGCCAAAAACACAGATTTCAGCGGAGCATCAATGTTGAAATCGAATCCTTCAACCAGTAACAGATTGCCATCAAGAACATTCCTGGAGCCCCGTGCGCTAGTTCCATCAGCCTTTACAACCTTCACCATCTGCTTCGTAAAACGACCAGTTGCAAGCCTATCGGCAGCACTTCTTACAAGGTTACTCATAGAGGTTCTGATCAGTTTAGCGCCTTTACCAGCTGTTCCAAACTCAGCACCATTCTCACGTGTCCTTTGGAAAACAGGATCTGTAGCAATTCTATCACCATCAACGCCACCTTTCTCCCTGGCCATGTAACCATCTGGAGAACGATAAAAACTAACATCACCAATCCTTCCGGTGAACTTCAAAAAACTTTTTTGCCGTGCCATATGTAAAATTTAATGGGTTAAATACACGCTGTTGCCAGCTTTCTATATAAAGTTAGAGCGGCTAAACAGCGCATAAAAATGCAAAGCGTCATCTATGCCGCTATATTCCTATTATGCCATCAAAGTCACTTCTGCCACCCAAAAAATTGAAGTACTTTTATAAAAGCTCTTACAAATACACGCAACATTTCTCCACGTCATCAGTACGGATGAAGTATGGATAAAGTATGGATAGTGTATGACAAGGCCAATTAAGTAGTAAATAGCAAGTGGTATGGATAGACTCTGTATATACCCAAAAGATGTCCAGGTAGTAACTGGAAGGAGTGAGCGATATGGCCGGGATTTGATCAGAAAAATAAAAGAGACGCTCGCTAAAAAGGACCACCAGTTTGTAACAGTTGAAGAGTTCTGCAATTACACTGGGTTATCAATTCATGCAGTAAAATCGATGCTGAGAAGTTGATTCAATTCTCGCATGTTGATGTTTATAAAGCATACGACCACTCGAGCGAAACGGCTCTCAAGCTCGCACTCTCTACTATCTCACCCTTACTTGTAGGTAAAAACAGCAATAGGGAAATTGTTTACCCTATGTTTACCCCGAAAAGAAAAAAAGCCTCATAACTTTTTGAGTTATAAGGCTTTATCTGGTTAAAAAGCGGACCGGACGGGACTCGAACCCGCGACCTCCGCCGTGACAGGGCGGCATTCTAACCAACTGAACTACCGATCCAAACCGTTTAGAACTCCCTAACGTTGCCGTTTTGGGAGTGCAAATATAGGGGGAATTGCTTTTTCCAAACAAATCTTTCTGTACAATAATAAAAAGCGAAAACGACATACCGGGAAAACTTAGAATAGCCCCCACTCGTCTTCTACTTCGTCCTTTCTAAAAGTAGCAACCCATTTTTTAAACAGAACCTTAAACTCGTTCAAGGTTTCTTCAATTACTCTTTTGTGGCTTTCATCAGCTTCATCCGCAAGTACGGCAAAGGCTATTTGTTCCCACATCTGCCGGCAATTAAAACGAATAATGGCAGCATTCTCCATCTTAATCATGTAAAGTGTATCCCCTGCAGCGCTAAGAATTTTTATGGCAATTACATAAGCGTTCTCATATATCATCGTGCGGCTGCTGAGAGCCTCATTTTCATTGTCAGGAAGGTTTTCAGCAAAAGCCATTACCAGGGTAAAAAGCTCTCTCCATTTATTATAAACAGCTTCTGCTGCAAGCAATTCTTCTTTCCATTTCCATGCTTCACCATCTTCGGTAATATGTTTCGATTCATTCCATTTTGGCAGTGGATTCAGTTTATTCAGCATGGCTTATCATCTTTACTGCTAAGCTACTAATGCCGATCGGGTTGCTGAATGACATTTATCCTGTTTTAGTATTTCAATCGTGAATGCGCCTCCATTCTATTGCACAAAATTTGCTGTAAACAACCCATGCGACTGTTTATTGCAGCTTTTTCCATTTCAGCTTTTGTTTTCCCTTACTCCTGTTCTGTAGACGAGCCTGTTAAAAACCATAAGGACCTTGGCCAAAGCATGATGGACATGCGCATCTACCAGGAAAACCTGGGCGATGAAATAAGAGCAGGCAACCTTGAAAATGGACGTTGGCTTTTAGAAGGAATCGATAGCACGATTGATATTGTGGCGCAAACCGTAAAAGAGCACCATAGGATGAAGCGCCCTTTTAGTTATTATAAAGAAAAGTGGCTGGATGAACCCCTTTCTAATTTGAAGCATTCCTTTGATAATAATGATACCGCAAATGCACGCAAACACTATGTAATATTGATAGATCGTTGCAACAAATGCCACATCGATCTAGAGGTGGAGAAGCATGTGAAATACTGATTTGATTTACTAATCATCCCCTTCCATAATTCCCGGTATATCCTCTCCTAACCTGGAGATCTCACCTTCATCCAGGTCATCGTTCGGACTGTGAATACTGAACTCAGGATCCTTTGCAATATCCTCCTCGGCCTGGTGGTGTGCATTTTCAACTTCGTGTTGAAGTTCATCAATATGCTTGTTTGCCTTACCGGTTTCTTGTTTTTTACCAGGTTCCATAAATCTTACTTGATTTAGAAGTATAAAATTACTTAAGCCATTCACTTTTACCACTATTAATTTTAAGCGGCCTGTTTTGTCTATCTATTTAGACTTAACTATGCCCATCACGCTTAGCGGTTTTGTCATTGATCCATCAGGAAAAGCATGCCAGTTAGTGAAGTTTTGAGGCTGAAACCCTACCGTAAAATCCAGTTTGCAATCATTTGGTGCCCGAACGTGGTGAGAACACTTTCCGGATGGAACTGAACACCCTCTATATCATATTCCTTATGCTGTAATGCCATAATGTTTCCTTCCTCATCAACTGCAGTAGCTTCTAAACAGGATGGTAAATGGCGCACCCCCCAACTGTGATAACGTGCTACCTCCATGTTTCCTGGCAGACCTTTAAATATCCTCGAAGGCCTGGATATTTCTTTACAGAGCGAAACGGAAGAGGCTACCCCATGATGAACCTGGTCGTAATTATAAAGCTGTCCGCCGAAGGCTTCCGCTATAGCCTGGTGACCAAGACATACACCTAATATAGTTTTTGAAGCTCCGAAATGCTCTATTACTTTTAAACTAATACCTGCTTCTGCCGGAATTCCGGGGCCTGGAGAAAGAATGATACGATCATATTGTTCTACTGCCTTTAATGCCACACGATCATTAAATTCTACAGTGACTTTCGTCTTGATGTATTTCTCTACAAGATGAACAAGGTTGTAGGTGAAAGAATCGTAGTTATCAATTACCAGTATGTTCATAAAAGCCCCGGATTAGAGATCAAAGCTTGCTCCTAAGACAATGCGGCCATCACGTTCAAAGGTGCTTTTTTCTGATACATGATAGAAGTACCCAACATTTAGACCCAGATGGTAAAGTCCAAGGTATTTAAAACGAATAATGCGATTAATCATAAAGCCCGCCTCATGATACGCAGGATTAGGGACGAGGAATCCAATGTTTTGATGCGCATAAGGGTTGGCAAGTTTTCCCCAAAGAAAATTATAGCCGATGCCCGGCGATGGCACAGAAGTGATGCCTCTCTTTTTTGAAATAATTGCTTTAAAGAAATGAAAATGGAAATCGTGTTTCCAGTAGAAATTCACAAACCGGTCCATATAATAGTCGAACGGCCGCATCGTTTGCATGCCCCCAAATACATGGATGGCGCTTTTACCTGTTTGAAAACCATTTGCAGCGAACAGTTTGCTTAATGGTAAAGGTTCGCTCGATGCGGACCCTCCTGCCATAAGTAAGAACCTTTCTTTACCCCACCTGTTCAAATCTGTGTGCCATGAAATTGCACCTACCGCCTGGTAGTAAGGTTCTGACGAGGTGTTTATTTTTCCAAGTGTAAACTTTCCATAAACGATAGGAAAACGGGTGCCTGTACTTATATACCTCCCGAACGACGGCGTGGTTTTTTCCGCGTATGCATAGCGAAAATTAAGGGAGGCTTCAGATGTCCTGAAACTAGAATGAGAGATGCCTTTATAAAACAAGTTATAATGGTACAGTGGGGTTATGTTACTATAATTATAGGCTACCTCAGTATTTAGATAGCCAAATTTATACTGTAAAGATGCCCTGTAATTTTCTACCTTATCCACCCTCTCGAGGATAAACATGCGAATAAGATTTTTGTCCAGGTCCCGGTGTACCTGGAGTCGTCCGGGGTCTCTCAGGTCGAGATCATAACTCAATTGAAGCTTATTGTGTTTCCACTCATCAAAATAAACCTCGGCCATTGCTCCGTATTTCCAGGCTTTGTCCTGCGTTCCGTAACCAAACCATCCACCGACCGAAAATCTATCGGATACCTTCTCGTTAGTCTGAAGGCCGAGGCCAAGGCGGTGCTTTTCATAGGCATTGAAACTATAGAGGCGCTTAAGGTCTAAGTCAAATACCCCAACGGGCACTTTACCCTCAACTAGTTTCCCTAAAGCTCCTGCATATTTGTCGAACTTATATTTTTGGCCAAGGCTATCCATAAAAACATAAGTCTTTTCGCCTTTATCGCCAAGGGGAATCAACCGCAGATGCTTCCATGCCGAATCTGGCCTCTCGTCGGCACCCGGTAAAAGCTTTACGGTATGCGCCCGATCGAAACGATGTGTGGGATCTTTTATAAACCTCACTGAATCGATCATCGATGTGCCCGCCACATATACTTCCTGGCCTTCTACTCCTACCCCCTGGTAACTTACATAATAGTTGAGCTGGTGAGGAAACCATTTATCACCTTGTTTCTGGTATTGATGCTCCAGCCCGAGTTCTCTTTTCAAAATACTGTCATAGTGATTCGCAATAAGATGGGATGTTGCAAACCCATCGGATTGGATATAAAGTGTACCGCTGAGATTTTCCTGCTTATTTCGTGGCGAGAAACTAATAAGCCATATGGTATCTTTTTGATTGATGATTTCGTCCTGAATCTTAAACCTGAACCTGCTGAACAAACCTTTGGCAATGGGATTATGATAGTTTTTTCCATTCATGGAAATAAAGTCATTGTGTGTATGGAACGGCAAGACATCGGTAACAAGCGTGTTAAAGATTGCCTTCTTAAATCCTGAAACCCGTGATGCAACAATTTCTTCCTGCAATCTCTGAGGAGCTTCCCAGGTTCTTCTACTGTAGGTTTCAGTCATAAACAAATGTTGCTCGCGTACAAGTTGCTTTAGCATCCGGCCATCTTTACTAGTGTCATTATCAATTAATGAATCGGGCAATCTTATGTCGGCTGTCATTTTATAATACACATTGCATCTATACCAATCATATTTGTCCGGGTTATGCCTGTCGCGGTTATTGATGGTATTATTGAGTATACGTCTTAGCTTTTTATCATTCGATAGGATGACTACATCTTGTAGGGTTGACTGTTGTGGTGTTAATGTTACAGTTATGAAATCGTTGCTGTTTCCTACAATTACCGTCTTTGCCTTGAAGCCGGTATATGAAACAAGCAATGTGCGCTCACCTTGCAAATCGAGAGAAAAGTTTCCGTGTAAATCCGCTATTGAACCTTGCTTCGTCCCGCCCTTTTTAATAGTGGCAAATGCCAAAGGCTTACCCAATGTATCCATTACAACGCCTCTTACTACCTGAGCCCGGGCTGTGAACGCACTTGCAATTAAAAGCAATCCAATCGCTATGTATTTTGTATTCGTAGCTGGGAAATACATTCTCATACGGGTTGTTGATAAAAACGATTGCGTGCAAAACGGTTGATTACTCAAATAATATTTTTACTGACGTATAAAGCCATTGCGTACGAGCAATATCAGGATTTCTGCTACCGTCAGCGTATCCTTGCAAACCAAACAACGCAGCAAGCTTACCTTTATTGATAGCTAGTTCGAGGTAACCCGCTGAGTTAAACCAGGCCAGTAACTCGCCGGCCCCAACGCTTGCATAGTTGTTACTAATAACATTGATAGACTCGCTCCTCGAAAACCAAATCTTAAAGTTCCTGCCTTGCCTGTGCTTATCGAACTCTTCCTTAGTGATATTAATTACCACATTTTGAAAACGGTCAATATTGATAATCTGTCCTTCCATCCAGTCGCTGCCGATTGCTGAGCGAAGTGGATACTTTTCGTTAAGTGTAAATGAGGACGTTCCAATTTCTTCCAGTGACTCTCCCTGCAGCACCCGCTTGAATGCTTTTGCAATAGTAGCTGTAATGGTTAAAGTGTGAATTCCCTTTGATAAATCTACAGGTACTGCTACAACTTTAGTGGGTGGTTCGGCTGTGATCATTGTCAGCAAGCCATTATTGGCACATGCCAGGTAGTGCCCGTTATGATAGGCAAGTAAAACTTCGGCGTTGTTGTTCTCAAAAAGGTTGACAAGGATTACGTGAAATGTATTTGAAGGATAGTATTTAAAGGCATTTGAACAAACGTAGGCGGCCAGGGGGTAGTTGCCTGCAGATTGCGTATGAGAAATATCCGAAATAACAAAGCTGTCGTCAATCGTTAGAAGTTGGCCTTTAATTGCGCCAACCAGGTAATCATCTTGTCCTAAGTCTGAGGTTAAGGTTATTATCGGCATCAGCGTTAATCAACGACAATTTACTATCGAACAAGTTTTCCGTTACTAAAAAAGTATTTGTACACAAGCTTATCTGCTAAACGAGGAAACATACGGTTGACAAGAATGGTTCTTTTACCCTCAAAAGTAAGCACGAGTGTACGCTTCTTATGTTTGATAGCCCGCAGTATTTCTTTTGCACAATCCTCGGGTGCCATCAGCCTTGATTCATCCATGGGCGACTCACCTTGCGGCGAACCGTCTTTTGCAAGGGCCACGTTCCTTATGTTTGAGCGGGTGAAGCCGGGACAAACCCACATAACATTTACATCATGGTACATCAGCTCGGTGCGCAGACACTCCAACCATCCCTGCATGGCGAACTTGGATGCAGAATAACCTGTACGGCCCGGTAAGCCTCTGTAGCCTGCTATAGAAGACACGCCTACTATCGTTCCTTTTTGCTGAATGATATAGGGTAATGCATATTTTGTGATGTATACGGCACCCCAAAAGTTTACATCCATCACTTTCTTAAGTGTGCTCACTTCCACTTCTGAAAAAAGAGCCCGCATGCTGATTCCTGCGTTATTGATAAGTACGTCAATTGTACCGTAAGCCTTAATTACGATACGTATAAAATTCTGACAATCAGTTTCGTTACTTACGTCAGCGGCATGGATAAGGAGCGGTTTTCCGGGGAAAAGCTTCTGCAGGTCGTACAACTTATCGTAGTTCCTGCTACAGGTAGCGACTTTCGCCCCACGCTGAAGCAAAAAATCAACGAGGGCTTTTCCAATTCCTTCTGACCCCCCGGTAACAACAACAACCTTATCCTTATAAAATGACATACTGAGTTTTGAATAACAAAAGTACTTATTGGATTAGTTGTCGAAAGAATAGTTAATGTCATTGGTTGGAAAACTTTTGCATTAAAAATTTGGAGCAATATGTAATTCTCCTATTTTTGCACTCCCAAATCAATAAGGGGGTGCAGGGAAAAGCACTAAAAACCAGATGATTCCGTAGCTCAGTTGGTAGAGCAATACACTTTTAATGTATGGGCCCTGGGTTCGAGTCCCAGCGGGATCACTTCTCAAC
>JAEZDR010000110.1 GCA_023433265.1 Bacteroidota bacterium
GAATAAGTCCACCTGGAGGCTTGCTATAAAAATCATTTCATAGTTGCGGGAGGTTCCTGCTCCATAGCTAACTGTTACTTCCCAGGGAACCGGTACAATCACCAGCCTTGCATCCTCTTCCGTAAAAGGAAGGCCGAATATGTTATTGTTAGGATTACCAACTGAGTTGGGATCGAATGTCGAGAGATCAGCCATATTGTTCAATTCTAAATCTGCGCTGCAAATTAGCAGCAATTCCATATGGTTCAATCATGTCGCAGCCCGTTTAACGTTTTAATTTCATACTAACCCGCTATTGCTTGTCTGCATACTGTTTTAGCAACTGTTTCTCCTGGGTAGTCAGGCTGTTCATCCCTCTTGTATGTATCTTTTCAAGTATGCTGTCTATTTGTTTCTGCTCGTCTTGCTTTTGCAAGTTGAATCTCTGATCCACCGTAAGCCGGGGTTTGCTGCTATAACCTGTCCGCACCATCAACAAATGAGGCTTATAAGCAATGATATAAATGAAAGCAAGTATAGGAACCAAAACAATAAGTATAGTAACATAATTAGCAACAAGAGCGCCTGGATTTATCATTAAAGCCATAAGGATCCCGGTTAGCGCGCCACCAAGGTGAGCTTCATGACCAATGCTATCGTTTCTGTTTGCTTTTATCGCATAAATCGAAATCCCGATAAACAACAGCCCGAACAACCAGGCGGGTAACGAAATGGGTATCAGGAACAAGCCCAATTTCAGTCCGGGAAAGAGGGCAATAGCCGCGAACAAGAGACCATTGATAGCGCCAGAAGCTCCTACAGACGCATAACTACCATGTTGCCGATGCAGGTAGAGCGCAAGCAGGTTTCCTCCCAACAGTGACGCGAAATACAATAAAAGGAATAGGCCACTACCAAGATGCGCTGCAAGCGAAGGCCCCAACATGTACAGCACCAGCATATTAAATATAAGGTGCATCCAGTTGGCGTGCAGGAATGCCGACATCACTAGTCGCTTGTATTGTTTGAAAACAAGGATTTTCTCCACCTCAAGGCGATGCGTATAGAAGAAGCTTTTGTCCCTGAAGCCTCTGTACGATAGCACCCCGTTGGCAACAATTAAAGCAATAACTATCAACAACGCTACATTCATCGTAAGCAATATACTTGAATTTTAAACACCCCTCCCACACGCGCTTAGCTGGAAATGACTAAGAACTTCTTGCCGCTTTCCGCACTTTCAGGACAAAAAAAAGCCCCCGGAAAGAATTCCAGGGGCGAACCAAAACTAACTGTTATATGAAGTACAAAACTAAGACTTTCGTTTGATTGTACAACCAACACTTTTTGTTTCTGTTAAAGAAATTGCCTTTCCCGACACTAATTCGTTAATCGCCTCTTTCAAATGCTCTCTTTTTACGCTGCTCGCATCCGAAGGGCTATCATCTATGGCTCCCTTATAAACCAGCTTACCTTCCTTATCAAAAAGGAATATTTCGGGGGTACGGGTAGCCCTGAAAGCATCTGCCACCTTAGAATCGGTGTCTACAACGTACTTCCACTTGTAACCCTGGTCTTTAGCATAAGCCTGCATTGCCTCAAAGCTGTCATCGCCATCCCTCATCTTTTCATTGCTGTTTATTATGATTACTCCCAGCCCCTTCTCCTCAGCATAAGCATTGATGGCTCGCTGCCTGTCCTGGTTCTTCACTACATAAGGGCAGGTGTTGCAGCTAAATACTACCAGGGTGCCGTTTTTGCCCTTTACATCTTTAATGGCCACCATCTTACCCGAAACATCCTTCATCTTAACGTTGTCTGATGGAAGCTGGGTTCCCAGTTCTATGCTTTTTTGAGCAATAGCTCCAGTCATACAAATGGAGGCAAGAGCCGCAAATATTAATCTCTTCATGTTCGTTTTTGCACCTAATATCGGGAAAAAGACATTTTAATGCGGGCCCTATTTTTTAAACGGCTTTTTATCCTTGTTGAGTTTCAGTCGCTGTATCGCTACATTCAGTTCAAACCCTACCAGCAGGATGAGGGAGTTAAGGTAGATAAGAATCAGGAGGATCATTACCGTACCAATCGAGCCATAGAACTTATTAAGGTTCATAAATTGGTTTACCCATACGGAAAACAACCAGGTAAACAGCATACTGAGCAAGGTGGCAAGGAACGCCCCCGGAGACAATAATGGAGGGCGGCGCTTGAGGGAAGGAGCATACTTGTACAAGATGCCTATTGAAAAGAAGAACAGCCCAGCTATCACCAGCCAGCGAACGCTTTTAATCCACTCCTTTAAGGTCTCATTTTCCACATTCAGCCAGTCCATCAGGTTGTTGAAAAGAATATCCTGCCCCGCCAGTGTTAGGAGAGTTCCCAGGAAAATGAAAAAGACAACGATGGTAAGTTTGATAGCCCTCATTCGCTTGCGCAGGAAGTTGGCCTTGTGAAGATTTTGAATACTCCTGTCAAACGTTCTGATAACACCCATTAGGGCATTCGACGAGTTGAACATCATGAACAAAAAACCAAAGGAAAGAAGGCCAAAGCGGGTTTTATTGAGGTTTTCATTCAAAAACTCCTGGAAATCATGGATCATTTTAGCCGTGCTTTCGTCGGGCGTAATGTCCTTTATCAGGCTGTCTAGTTCCCTGACGTATACCTCTTCCAGGGGAAAATAGGGTAGTAGTGTGAAAAGGAAGATAGTGGCAGCAGGAATAGCCAACACAAAGTTGAACGAAATGGCTGCTGCCCTTTCGTTGAGGTTATGAGCCTTTACCTGGCCGATAAAACACTGCCATACCTCGTAAAGAGAAAACCCGGAGGTTCCCGGAATGGAAAACGCTTTGGTTTTAGCGACAATCAGAGCCTTTTTTCGCTGTAGGAAAGATTGTTTTTGGTTAATGGTCGGCGGCATTGCTGGGTATTACACTAACTCTTTAAGGTGTAAAGCTAACGGCTTTAAGCAAACCAAGACTAAGCGATGTTAAACGGCGCTCGGTTCTCCGGTTCTTCGAGGTGTTAGCGCAGCGCACCTCGAAGTCAGGATAAGATGATTCTCCGAATCACCCCACAACCCAAACCTCCATTACCCTTTCCTTCCCGCGCGAATAAGCGTCCCACATCCTATTTCGCAAATCCTAAAAAGTAGCACTCACTCGTCCCACCCGTCCCACCAGTCCCACTCGTCCCACCTG
>JAEZDR010000178.1 GCA_023433265.1 Bacteroidota bacterium
ACCTTCTAGAGCGGCTGTTAGCGCAAAAACACGACGATGTTACTGCTGCTTTGCTTCATAAGGTTAAACTTCAAACAGTTTCAGAATGACCGCTAATAAGTTCGTACGGTATCTAATGCCCCGGGTCTATCTTCAGCCGACTTTCCGATAACAGTAAGACTGCCATCAGTTTCTAAGACAACTGCTTTAGCATCTTCCAATACAGCAATTCCATTTTCTCTTAGTACAGCGTAAACTTCATCCTCATTAATTCTTTCCTTTAACATGGCCTCAGTAATCATTACGCCATTATAGACAATCAGGGAAGGTGTCGGAGCTAACACCAAATCTCTGCTATTATGACTAGCCATCCAAGAATAACAGTTATTGAAACAGGATCCCCGGAATCATAATAGTTTCTATTGTTGGTGGTAATGCCTCATCAATGCAAAATATTCTTTTGTATAGTCTTTCGTCATTTTCCGGGCGGTAAACAGCTTTCAGCACCCTATTGATTCTCCATCTTCCATAGGCATGGTATATTAATTGAAGGCTCTTGTATAAGCCAGTTCTCAATGGCTAAAACATCTACCTGCGCATCAGGAAATAGGAACTGACGAAAAAACACAGTAACCGTAACATGGATAAAAGGTTAGCACATGAGCGCAAAAGGCTGCTATTTACCATCGAAAGGATCCTAGAAGGCCCTATGGTCCTCCTGGGATTTCTATGGCTTATACTATTGGTCATTGAATTTGTTTGGGGATTATCTAAAACACTGGAGTACATCAGTTATGCCATCTGGGGAATATTCATTATCGATTTTATAACTAAGTTTCTCCTTGCTCCCACCAAAAGAATTTTTTTCAGAAAAAACTGGCTTACTGCTATATCGCTTTTAATTCCTGCCATAAGAATAGTTAGAGTATTTCGCATCCTAAGAGTAGTAAGAGGCATGCGGGGTGTACAGGTTGTGCGTACCGTTTCCTCCCTCAACAGAAGTATGAATAGCCTTGCTGCTACTATGCAACGCCGGGCACTGGGTTATGTAGTTCTATTAACTCTCATCGTCACATTCGGAGGTGCGGCGGCTATGCACGCCCTTGAAAAAAATAGCGGCGGTTTTGACACTTATGGTCAGGCACTTTGGTGGACAGCAATGCGCGTTATCACCGCAGGAAGTGAATTTTTCCCTGTAACACCTGAAGGGAAAGTACTCGCTTTTCTAATAGCTGTTTTCGGCTACACGGTATTTGGCTATGTCACGGCTACTTTTGCAACTTTTTTTATAGGTAGGGACGCCGAAGAAAAGAACGCACCCCTTGCAGGTGCAAAACAACTGGACGATTTGAAATCTGCCGTTCAGGCATTGGCTAAAGAACTGCAGGATATGAAAAATAAAATCTAATGCCGCTTAGCTTATTATTTCTCCTGCGGTATGATAGATATACTTCCATCTTTCTCCAATACAGCATATTTTATTTGCGCCATTCTTTCCAGCCCGTGTATGATTCTGGCAGCCTCCAATATATCTTCTTCGTCCACCTTTGCTTTGTCCATTCGTCTTTTTAGTGGTACCCCTTTGTCAACAATTACCAAAGGAGCGCCATCGCTTATGGTTGAAAACAACTTCCACCTGTGTTTTATTAACGATAACAGTAAATCCGTACCCACAAGTGTAGTGAGCATAATGAATGATGCGGTTAAAGAATAATCCTCTCCAATGAGTGCATCAGTTGTTGTTTCGCTTATGATCAGGAGGAGAACGAAATCGAAAGTTGTTATTTCTGCAAGGCTCCGCTTTCCCAGTATCCTGAAAATGATATAAACAAAGAGATATACAGCAATGCCCCTGATAACTGGATTCATAGTTTAAGGATATATAAAGTGGCTAATTGTAAACTGATGGTCATTGATTCTCATCTCCCCCTTTACCTTGCCTACATGTTGCGGAACAAGGTAGAATACTGTTTTTACCGGTCCACCGCCGGTAAAACTGTATTTCACGTATCCGTTTTCTATTGACGTTTCACTGGGTTCAGGCGTTATAGCCCCTACCTTAAAATTGAACAAATATGCTTGTGAAAAATAAATTGACTGAATTGAATCGCCGTTGCTACCCTCATTATCAACAATCAATTTCATCTGGCCTTCGTGGCGATGAAAATAATCATAGTCTACTTTAGCCCCTTCTGCATAAAGCGTTTTGCTGCTCAGCAATCCTTCACCAAAAAGACCAAATGCGGCTAGTGCAACAAAAAGAAAAATAAAACCCCAACCAAATCTTTGAATCTTCCAACCTTTTTCATGCAGGTAAAGATGCTCATCCAGCTCCAGCGTGGTTTTCGTTTGTTCTACACTGCTGTTATATTTCGCCATTGTTAAAGGTTTTCTGAAAGCATTATTTTGTTCTACAATATCTGTGCTCGCTTTCAGAGAGGTGCTGCTACAAGCAAAAAGGTGACATGGGCTTTAGCCATGACAACGAAAATAACTTCGAGGCTAACGGTTACCTACCTTTTGCTACGCTGTTGTTACCCGGTTGCCATACAGTTGCTCCGCTACAACATCGCTACAACATCGCTACAACATCGCTACAGCATCGCTACAGCATTTCTACAGATACCTTAGGCTAGGGAGGGAGAGTAACAGGTTTGAATGGGCTGACAAGTATTTCGCTTTATCTGTGAGTCACTCAATGCTTGGCGCCGTAAGAAATTACATTGATCACCATGAGCGGCATCATACAAAAGTTAGTTTTCAGGATGAATGCCTTCAGTTTTTAGAAAAGTACAAGTTCTCCATTCACGGCTAAAGCCGGCAACGTTCTCAGTATCCTGCCTCCGCCATAAATGGCGGAGTTAATATTTGCCTCGCATTTTGCTTCGCTACAATAGCCTTAACCGTCAAGTAAAATATTTCCTGCTAAAGTATATTTCTAACTCCGCCATTTATGGCGGAGCTACAAGCCAAAAGGTGACATGGGCTTTAGCCATGACAAATAGAAATAACCTTCACAATCTATCATGCATGTTTTTCCATGATCTTTCTTAGCTATCGCTTTTTAGTGCGTCTCTCGAACCTACTTTTGTTATCCAAATCCAATGAACGATGTCTTTTGTCAATGTTATGATTCACGCTGTTTGGGGAACTAAGAACCGCCACCCTTACCTTGTAAAAGAAATTAGACCGCTATTGATCCAGCACATCAAGGAGAATGCACCCAGCAAGAACATATATATTGATAGAATTAATGGCTTTACTGATCACCTCCATTGCTTGCTTGGTCTCAACGCGGACACCAGCCTTTCCAAAACAATGCAATTGATAAAAGGAGAGTCTGCTTTCTGGATGAATAAAGAACGGCTGACACACAACAGGTTTGAATGGGCTGACGAGTATTTCGCTGTTTCTGTGAGCCACTCAATGCTTGGCGCCGTAAGAAATTACATTGATAACCAAGAGCGGCATCATACTAAAGTTAGTTTTCAGGATGAATGCCTTCAGTTTTTAGAAAAGTACAAGTTCACCATTCACGGCTAAAGCCGGCATTGTTTCTCAGTATCCTGCCTCCGCCATAAATGGCGGAGTTAATATTTGCCTCGCATTTTGCTTCGCTACAATGGCCTTAACCGTCAAGTTAAATATTCCTATCTAAAGTATATTTCTAACTCCGCCATTTATGGCGGAGATACAAGCCAAAAGGGTAACATGGGCTTTAGCCATGAACTGTAAAATTCGCTACCCCCCAACCATGACATTTATCATTTTTCTCCTTCCCCATTCCCCCTACCTTTCCTTTCAAATATTGAACAGCGATCTAGTGCCATTTTCACTATTCACTATTCACGTCATGGCCTACCAATGCGGCTCCATACGATTAACCGGCACCATTGGCGACATCACCTATTACAGGATGAATGGTGAATACCATGCTCGCACCAAAAGCAGCCTCACCGGTAAGAAGTTCTGGAAACACCAGGCCTTCGAAGGCAGCCGCCAAAGTTGCAAACGCTTTGCTGAAGGCAATAAGCTGGCTTCGCAGGTATATCGGTCACTGCCAAAAGAACAACGTCACTACGCGCTATTCTGCCAGCTTAAGCGTGCTGCCATTCACTACACCAAGCTCGGACTTACGGCAGAAGAAGCCAAACCCTACCTGCAACAGCACGCAGCGCAGGAGCAGTTTATACTTCCCGCCAGGCCGCCTAAGCCTCGCGTCAGGAAAGCTTTCCCATACGCCATCACCATAACATCTGAATACATCGCCCTCACTGGCGGCAGACTGCAGCAGCTTCTAAAAACCTGCACTAACAGCGACCTCGCTTACCGCGCCGAGCAAACGCTAAAAGGCCTCGTTATCAGTCCACCCGCGGCTATCTCTCAACGCCAAAGAGCCTGACACCAAAACTTTACACTCTCCTGGCATCCTTGTGCCTTCTCGTGAAATAAGGCGCCATTTGCCTCATGTAGGGACTCATCTTCTCCATTTTCCCCTGCCTTTTCACTGTTGCTTCTCTGCCCTATCTCTGCCTCATCTCTGCCTCATCGTAAAGGCATCAATGCCCCATCCATCAGGACGCTCTGCCCAGCCCATTAAGCGTTAATACCCTAACTGCGTGCTTTACAACGCATATTTATGGAAAACTCATCCCCCAATCTAAAAAACAGCATCCCCCGCTCTCCACTATACCTACACCGCACCTAAAGCTTATCCTTACCATAGTCCTCCCTTATACCTCCCTTATACCTCCCTAATACCGCTCCACCCTTACTGCGTGCTTTGTAACTTGCATAATCAGAAAAACCTGCACGATACCAACATAAAACGATTTGCACCAAATACTGTAGAACCCTACATTTGCACTCCTGAAAGGGGAATTAGCTCAGCTGGCTAGAGCGCTTGCATGGCATGCAAGAGGTCACCGGTTCGACTCCGGTATTCTCCACAAGCTTTAAGCCCCGAAAGGGGCTTTTATTAATTGTTTTACTCTCTCAGAACTCCCGTTTCGTCGCAATCCGAGTCCATCCGTCTCCTATATCACTATATTTGACCTCTGTTTTCCTTGTCATGCTAACCACCTCAATAAAACACCACACCGCTGATGCACATGCATCGCTGGAAAAAGTAATTGTTGGTCACCTCAAAGCCATGCAAAGCAAGGAGGCTTACCTTTCAATCCTTCATTATTTCTACCGCTTCATTGTTCCCGTAGAACAACGGATCGCTTCCTACCTGGGCGATAGCTTCCCCCAATACGCCAGGCGCGATAGCAAGCTCCGGCTGGAAAAAGACCTGCAACTGCTGGCACCGGCCAAAAAGGAGCTTCCGGGTCTGCCGGTTACAGTAAACTGGATCAACCATCCACTGGATGCAGCAGGCGCGCTCTATGTGCTGGAAGGCTCTTCCCTCGGTGCTATGGTGATCTCTAAAATGATAGCAGACAAGCTGCAAATAACCAAAGAAGACGGTATCCATTACTTCTCAGGCTATGGAGCAGAAACCATGGAGCGTTGGTCTGTTTTCAAAAACTGGCTAAACACAATAGCAGCAACCCCGCAGGAAGAGCAACAGGTATTGGCTGCTGCCGGAACCACTTTCAACCACTTCAAACAGAGCATCCTTACGCATGTTGAATAACTTTGATTCAGAATTCTGTGGCAGTGTGCCCATGTACCATACGAACCTTGTGCAGGACTATGGTTACCTTCTGGTGCTGGATAAGAAAACGCTCCGCATCCTTCAGTTTAGCGAAAACATCACCAGCCTGCTTCAGTATGGCAAAGAGGAGCTTTCAAGGCTCGACCTCACCTACTTCATCTCGCAGGATCAGCTGAACCATATCAACAGTCTCGCCGCCACCGGGCAAAACACCGCCTACCCGTTGAAGCTGGTATTCTACACCCGACAGGGGCTCTTAACCCTGCGCGGAATACTACGGGCGCAGGATGACCTTTGGCTGCTTGAAATGGATGTATGGAGCGATAGTAACCAACATCCGTTTGAAGATCTGTACATGAAGATGAAGCATTGCATGATAAGGCTGGAAACAGCGCAAACACTGGAACAGCTTGCCAAAGGCGTTGCTATAGAATTGAAAAAGCTTTCAGGGTTTGATAAAGTAATGGTCTATCGCTTCGACGAACAATGGAACGGGACGGTGATTGCAGAAGAGAAAGAAGAAGACATGCAGGCTTACCTTGGCCTTACCTTTCCCGCATCTGACATTCCAAAGCAGGCGAGGGAACTCTACCTTATTAATCCCTATCGTTATATTCCCGATGTAAACTACCAGCCCGTACCCGTTTACCCCCGGTTAAATCCTAAAACAGGCGAATCGCTCAACATGAGCCTCCTAAACATACGCAGCGTTCCCGCCGTGCATATTGAATACCTGAAAAACATGGAGGTAGGAGCCTCTATGTCAGTAAGAATCATAAAGGATGATGCTTTATGGGGACTGATTTCTTTGCATAGTAAGCGAGCCCGCAGGATCGACTATAGCTTATGCGCGCAGTTAGAATTACTTTCTGGCTTTATTTCCTCGCGACTTACCAGCATCCTGCAAAAAGAAAGCTTCTCAGTACTGGAGCGTCTGCTAAATACTAAACAACAACTGGTGGATAGCCTCTACCACACAAATAGCATAGAACAGTCACTCACCAGTGGCAAACCGTCCCTGCTGGACTTGTTGCAGGTAACCGGCCTTTATGTAAATATCAATGAAAACACCTTCACAGTCGGACAAACACCTGTACCAGCCGAAATAGTTGAATTGGTTAACTGGTTGAAGAAGCTGAACCTTTATCGCACATTTACAGATAACAATCTTGCAGCTTCATTACCCTCAGCAAGTGCCTATGTGGGCACCGGTAGCGGGGTAATTGTATTACCGCTGCAGGCAGGGAATGAAGAAGTGTTCATCATAGGTTTTCGTCCCGAACAGGTGCAACTTATTAACTGGGGCGGCAATCCGAATGAGGCTATCAGCTTTGAAGCTGACAACAAAACATACCATCCAAGGAATTCCTTCCGTATCTGGCAACAGGAGGTAAAACATACCAGCAGGCCCTGGACTGAGCAGGAACAACAAGTGGCTGAAAGCTTCAGGATTGCGTTGAACGAGTATCTTATCAGGCAAAGCAGGGCAAATTAACCTGAAACATCAAGCTGACAGGTTATCAAGGCATATTGATCCGTGCATCCTGTTGTATGCCTCGTTGAAATAAATAA
Source organism: Bacteroidota bacterium (assembly GCA_023433265.1). Taxonomy (GTDB): domain Bacteria; phylum Bacteroidota; class Bacteroidia; order Chitinophagales; family Chitinophagaceae; genus JAEZDR01. The sequence continues at coordinate 7,214 of JAEZDR010000178.1, forward strand.
GGTAGTTGTGATATCACCGTCAATGTCTTAACTAAAAGCAAAGAAAACTATCTGCGCCATGTAGAGCAGGAAATTGCCGGAAAGAAGCCAGAGCGGAATGCCTTTATTACTCCTTCCACCCATAATCCGGATAACAAGGATGGTGAAAAAGACCGCATTTACCAGTATGGGAAGGAGGAAACCCGTGGTAACTATAAAGCCCGTAACATAATTATTCGTCATGTTAAGATTCATGAGGTAACTAACCAAATAGACGATAAACATTAGGTTTAGCAGGAAAGCCACACGGGCAATAAATAATACTCCTTTCATAACTCCGGAAAGATGAAAATAGCATTAATTTGCCAATCTCCTAAATCGCTTGAGAATGAAGTTTGACTGGAAGAAAGTAATTCCGCACTTAATTGCTATAGCCATATTCCTGATTGTTGCACTTATTTATTGTAGCCCTGCTTTACAAGGCAAGGTGCTTCAACAACATGATATCACCCAATGGCAAGCTATGGCCAGGGACGTTCATAGCTTCAAAGAAAAACATGGCGAGGCGCCGTTATGGACTATTAGCATGTTCAGCGGAATGCCCAGTTACCTTATTGCAACGCAGGCAAATAATGTGGTACCCTATTATTTCTCTAACCTTGTTTCCTTGTTCCTGTTAAAGCCTGTGCACTTCTTCTTCCTTGCTTGTATATGTTTCTATTTTCTCACACAGGTTCTCAGGGCAAATACATGGATAGGCACGTTTACATCTTTAGGCTATGCCTATGCTACCTATAACGTAATTATTGTAGCGGTAGGCCACGATACTAAAATGCTTTCCATTGCTTTATTGCCTGCCTTTCTTGCTTCCATCATCCTTATTTACGAACGTAAATACTTATGGGGAGCTGCTTTAACCGCCATGTTTACGGGCGCAATGGTAAGCCATAACCACTATCAGATTGTCTACTACAGTTTAATAATAGCGGTCTTCATGTCGTTTGCATACATTGTGAGGTGGATTATGCAGGGCCAAGTGCGCCATGCACTTACAGCTATAGGCATCACCATAGGCGCCGGGTTGCTGGGCGTGTTGATGAATGCAGTCGTTATTTTCATCAACTATGAATACACGAAAGAATCTATAAGGGGCGGCAGCGAACTGGCAACAGGCGATCCTAAAGCAGCCGTTACCAAAACCGGGCTGAATACCGACTATGCCTTTTCATATAGCATGTTCAAAAGCGAACCTTTCGTAATGCTGGTACCAGGCATGTTCGGCGGAAGCAGCGACAAGTTGGAACTGGAGGAAGGCAAATCGAAAGCTATAGAAGCCTTGCAAAGCATGCCACAGGAGCTAGCCCAGCAACTTCAATCTTATCTCAGGTTTTATTGGGGCGGCATCGGTGGAACATCCGGACCTCCGTATGCTGGGGCAATCATTTGTTTTCTTGCCATCCTCGGTTTTGTAATACTCGATAATAAACACAAGTGGTGGATTCTTGCCTGCTGTGTATTAACCATCATGATGAGCTGGGGGGAATATTTCCTTGGCTTTAATAAGTTCCTGTTCGATACCCTCCCGATGTACAACCGGTTCCGTGCCCCAAGCATGATACTCGTAGTACCTACGTTCCTTCTTTCCATGCTTTCTGTGATGGCTTTTCAAAAGCTTTTCTTTGGAGCAAGAGAAGCAGACTTCCTGAAAAGGTTTAAAACAGGTCTGTATCTAACAGCAGGCCTGTTCGCTGTTCTCCTTGTTCTTTACCTGAGCTTTGAATATAAAACACCGGCAGATACCGATGTATTGAAGCAAGTGGCAACTATGAAAGATCAGCCACAGGTGCAGGAAGCCGCACGTTCGTTTTTCTCAGGTTTGCAGGAAGACCGGAAGTCAATGTTTTTATCTTCCATTATCAGGTCACTACTGTTTATAGCAGTGGCAATTGTAGCTTTCTGGCTTTATTTTAAAAATACGATTAAACCAGTGGTTGCCGTGGCCATCATAGGCATCTTCGCTTTTATTGATGTTATGTCTGTGGATGTGAAGTACCTGAGCAGCGATAATTACCAGCAGCCTGACGATTATGCTTCCAACTTCGACCCTCAACCGGTTGACCAAATGATTCTAAAAGACACGGGCTACTTCCGTGTCTTAGACCTTCGTCATGGTGGCATTCATGGTGCATTCAATGCAGGCGCACTTACTGCCTATCACCACAAAACGATAGGTGGATACCATCCCGCTAAGCTGAGTATCTACCAGGATCTTGTTGAGAAACAGTTGTACAAGTTTCCAAACTGCCAGCCGGTTCTAAACATGCTTAACACTAAGTACATTATTGCGCCTGACAATAATTTGCCCTATCCTAACGGTGGAGCATTAGGTGCTGCATGGTATGTAAAAGGAGTACAGGTAGTAAAGACCGGAGCTGAAGAAATGGGCGCATTGGATTACATGAACACAGGCGACTCTGCCGTAGTGAGAGAAGCGTACAGCAAAATTCTAACGCCATTTACTTTCGATTCTTCTGCCAGCATTCAAATGGTGAGCAATTTAAACGATGTAATTACCTATAGGACAAAAACTGCCTCGCCACAGTTTGCTGTGTTTAGCGAAGTGTTTTATGATAAAGGCTGGAACCTTTATATCGATAATAAAGAGAGTTCCTATGGAAGGGTGAACTATGTATTACGGGGTGCAATGATTCCCGCCGGAGAACATGTTGTAGAGTTTCGTTTTGAGCCGAAGAGTCATGCCATAGGTAGCACCATCACCACAATTGCATCCATCATAGGCCTCCTGCTGCTTGTTTGGGCAATTGCAAGGGAATGGATGAAGAATAGACGGGTTTCTAACAAGCTGTAACGATGGTAGAGGTAAGTGTGATACTACCCGCCTATAACTGTAGCGCCTATTTGGCTGAGGCCGTTCAAAGCGTGCTGCGTCAAACGTTCAGCAATTTTGAACTGTTGCTCATCAATGACGGCTCCACCGATAATACTGCTTTCGTAATTAAAAGCTTTTCCGATGAAAGGATAGTTGCACTTGACAATAACGGAAACAAAGGATTAATCTACACCTTAAACAGGGGTATTAGAGAAGCACGCGGCAAATACATTGCCCGTATGGATGCCGATGATATTTGTTTGCCACAGCGGCTTGAACTACAATATAACCATCTTGAACGCCATCCCGGTATTGCTGTTGTAGGAAGTTTTTATTCCGTCATAGATGAGGATGGAAAAGAATGTGGCTTTTACGCTCCCGACCGGGAAGCGAACACTCCTGCCAACATCAGGAAGATGATGCCAAGGGAAAACTGCATTGCACATCCCTCTGTCATGATGCGTAAAGAGGTTGCCGCAGCTTTTATGTATGCCCCCTACCAGAAGAATATTGAGGACTATGACCTTTGGTTAAGGATGCTCAGCAGGGGTAAACAGCTCGATAAGATAAATGAAGTGCTTTTACGCTACCGGGTTCACGGTGCGTCTGTTACAAAGCAACATCTCCAAAAAAAGAATCCTTTCTTCAAAATGCTGGGTTGCAAGAAAAGGTTTCTCCTGCATCAACTAAAGCAGTTTAGCTTTGGCACATTTGAATTAGCTGTTGCAGCTTATGCCATCAGGGATCTAATGATAGGTACCGGAAAAGAACTGAAAAAGAAACTAAGCAGATGAAGTACCGGCTTTGTATGTGGAAGCATTGGCTTGAAAACATTTTAATCTTTCCGTTTATCCTTTTCGGCAGGTTGATCGGGTCTATGTTCCCTTTAAAGCAGTCGTATGATGTATACTTTTTCTTTCCGTTTTACCATATCGGCGGCGCTGAAAAAGTACATTTCCAGGTAGCCGCTGCCACCGGAGGAAGCAATTGTATTGTTTACTTCACTCGCAAATCATTAAATCATTTATACTACGAAGAGTTCAAAAAGACAGGTTGCAAACTAGTGGACATATCGTCGTGGACAGACAACAAATTCTTTTATTTCAACAATCTCATCTGTAGAGGCATTATAAGTTACCACATAAACCGACAGGCAAAAAAGCCGGTAGTGTTTAATGGCCAATGCAACTTCGGTTATAAAATTAGTCCCTGGATATCGAACGACATACCCCAACTGGAACTTATCCACTCCCTTTGTAGCTTTTCTTACATCAGGATTCCATTTATACAATATTACTACCGTACGGTAATGATCAGCCGCAGGCGCATTACCGACCATGAAGCACTGTATGACAGGTATGGCATTCCACAGGCTTATAAGGAAAACATCCGCTTCATACTAAATGGAATACCATTGCCACTGGAAAAAAGATGGAGCAATAACGAGGTGGTTGGCAGGCTACGTATTCTATACGTGGGTAGAGACACAGAAGAAAAGCGGGTGGATCTTATTGCCTCAGTGGCGAAGGAAGTTAAAGACGCGGGTGTTGATGCTGACTTTGTGTTTATGGGTGAAGTGAGAAATGCAATTCCCAACGAGCTGCACCCCTATTGCACCTTTCTTGGAAACATGCACGACGATAAAGCAATTCATGGGGAATACATGAAGAGCCATATATTGCTAATGCTTTCTACCACTGAAGGCTTCCCTATGGCTGTTATGGAAGGCATGGCGAGGGGGTTGGTAATTATATCTACGCCCGTAGGAGAAATACCGATGTATGTAAAAAATGGAATTAACGGCTACTTAACCAGGTCTACCAGTACGAACAGGAAAGTGTTGCAGCAAGCTGTAGATCACATTAAAACCCTGGCAGCAAATCCTCAACTAATTGCAAACATGGGAGGCAACAATGTTGTGGTAGCCGAAGAAAGTTTTGGAATAGAGAAGTTCAACCGCGAATACAGAAGCCTGTTTAAAAGGTCACGGGAGGCTTATGCACGATAAGAAACTATTAATTATAACTTACTACTGGCCTCCGAGCGGAGGCGCAGCCGTGCAACGATGGTTGTCGCTTGCAAATAAGCTTGCTGCTTTGGGATGGAAGATAACCGTGCTGACTGTGGATGAAAAGTATGCAACTTACCAATTGCTGGACGATAGCCTCCTGGCTGATGTGCCTGACGAGATACAAGTGGTAAAGACTAAGACCTTTGAACCTTTTGGATTATATAAGCTGTTATTCGGTAAAAAAAGCATCCCCGCACCAGGTTTCGCTAATGAAACAAATGCCTCCTTCACTAAGAAAGCTGCCAGGTTTATCAGGGGTAATTTCTTTATCCCCGATCCCAGGAAATACTGGAAACGCTTTGCATTGCCTGTAGCTAAAAAGCTGGTATGCGAACAAGGAATCAATACGGTAATCACCGCAGGCCCTCCACATTCTACACATTTTATAGGCAAGGTCTTAAAGGCAGATACTGGCATTCGGTGGTTCGCCGACTTCCACGACCTCTGGACGGATGTTATCTATTACGATATGCTCTATCACCTTCCCTTTGTAAAGAAAAAAGACAGTGCACTGGAGCGGGAAATTCTATTGGCGGCCGACAAGGTATTAACCGTAGGAGAGCGATATAGGGAAAAGCTTTTAACTAAGATCGGTAAAGAACACGCAGAAAAAATAATACTGGCAAGAATCGGCTACGACGAACAATTTGTTGCGCAAGTGGAAGCC
>JAEZDR010000024.1 GCA_023433265.1 Bacteroidota bacterium
ACCCCTATCCCTGTTTTCATTTCTTTGAAAGTTAACTGCCCCGTAACCAGCACGCGCGAACCGCCCGAGAACATACTATAAAAGTTGTTTCGCTTGTCCGTATCAAAGTCAAGGTATTCGTTGGACAACACGGTTGCCACTTCCAGGAAGAACAGCCACATGTATCCCAGCACGAACACCGTAGTATTGAACTGCCCGGTGGCCGCTGAAGCAGCCTCAGCGCCTAACCAGTAGGCAATGAATGCCATTGGATAAAATTGTAACCGGATGGCTTTTAGCCAATCGAGCACCTTCGCCGTCGCTTGTTGCGTTCCGGACCTTGCCCCGGTTTTCAGTTTGGCAGCATCAGCAGCTACTATGTTCAGCCATTGATCGCGCTTCGAAAGGGAAGCATCCTTAATGGGCGTTAAGATGCGGGTACGCGTCACGTCTATACCGCAAAACCCAAGTGTTGCATGCTTAAGTGCATTGATGCCGGGCGCGCGATAAAACAACTTATACACCAGCCGGGGTGTATCCATTGTAGTGATCAGGTGCGATGTTTTGCCCCTCAGCAGCGGTTCGTATCCGGTACCACCTTCCGTTTCCTCGAATGCGAAACCACTGGTGAAAACACGGTCGATGAAGCCTTTTAACACTGCGGGCATCGTGCCCCACCACGTGGGAAATACAAACACAATATGATTTGCCCAGTTCAGTAGCTGCTTTGCTTCTTCTAACTCCGGCTCAGGCGCCTGCCGGTTAGGCGAGCTTGTGATTACATGCGGATTGAATGAGAGCGATGCAAGGTCAATTGCTTTCCACGTTAATCCTGCCTGCTCTACCCCTTTTTTATAAGCGTCAGCAAGCGCATGCGCAAAGCTGTTATTCCTGGGGTGGCCTACAATGATCAATACATTCATACGCACCGCATTTAATTACTGGCTAACGGCAATGGGTAGTGATACAAAAAAAGTAGCTCCTTTGTTTTCCTCTGTTTCAAACCAGATACTTCCGCCTGCATTCTCAACAATGCCTTTACAAATTGCAAGGCCAAGGCCTGTACCAGAGCTCTTCGTGGTGAAATTGGGTGAAAAGATTTTGTTCCACATTTGAGGCGAAATGCCACTGCCATTGTCCCTAACGGATACGATAACAGTATTGTCCACATGATATTGTTTCACTTTTATTTCCGCAGTTGGCTGTTTTGCGGCCGCTTCTATCGCGTTCTTAACAAGGTTAGTAAATAACCTGTTTACCTGGTTTTTATCTGCAGCTATATGATAAGTACCGGGTTGAATTTCGTGCTCAATATGTACACGAGAGTCGGCATTGTGCAGGTTAACCACCATCTGCACCACCTCTGTGAGATTAAATGTTTCTCTATTGGTTGTGTTGATGTTGGCAAACTGCGAGAAGTCGCTGGCAATGCGCGCAAGCTGATCTATCTGCTGCACAAGGGTTCCTGCCACTTTTTGCGATAGTTCCTTCACATTGTCTGCATTCGTATCAATAGCCCGCTGCAGGTATTGAATACTTAACTTCATGGGCGTAAGCGGGTTTTTTATTTCGTGGGCTACCTGCTTAGCCATTTCGCGCCAGGCGTCCTCTCTCTCCGTTCGCGCTAGCTGCCTTGCGCTTTCCTCCAGTTCCTTCACCATTTTGTTATACTCTTTCACAAGAGCGCCTATCTCATCGTCATGCGACCATTTGATGATTTCATTTGTTTTGCCAAGTGTTATTTCACGCATCTTACTTCCTATCAGCGTAAACGACTTGATAATCCTGTTGGTTACCAACACCGCAATAGCAGCCGACATAAGAAAAATGAAAGCATTGAGGTTGATGAGTGTTACAAGGAAGTTCGATATCTCCTGCTGCAGCTCAGTTTGCGAATTAAGGAACGGAACATTAAGGTAAACACGCGCATTGCCTGCACTGTCTCTTATGGGTACATACATACTCAGGTACCTGAAGTCTCGGAACGACTCTTCCTGGATCCATTTTACACGCTTGTTGCCATGTAGCTGGAAATAAGCCACAGGGTTCATCCTATCGTTAAGTATGTGCTGGTTGAAAATATAAGGCTGTGTAGAAGAACGCAACGATCCATCCAGGTTATAAAGGTTGGCATCTGCATTATGTAGCTCCGATACCTGCAACAGGTGCTCTTCAATCATTCGCAGGCTAAAACTATCAGCTTGTACTAAACTATGGCTGATGCCATTCCTGCTAAGGGAGGAGCTCTCAATCTCTGAGCGAAGTATCTCCACTGTCCTCGACAACCGTTCTTCGTTACTGTTCTCAAACCTGAAAATAAAAAAAGAAATGGTTGCAATACCAATCACGATAAACGAAAACACCATCAGGAATACTACGGTAGCCTGTATCTGCGTACGAATGTTAAGCCTGATTAAACTCCTGAAACTTTGATCGCGGAAACGGCCTTCAAGCAAAATGCTTCCAATGTGCAAAACGGTAGCCGCCATCAGGAAGCAACAAAAGAAATAAGCAAACAGGGTAAGTGTTTCAATGAACAGGGAATGTCGCTTTACAACCACAATTACCTTGTCGTTACGTGCTTTGTACCACAGTTGCTCAAAACCATCTTTACTACGCCATTCTGCAGCTTTCCATCTCGGAATTTCAGCAGTGGGTATATAAATAGGGAAATTATAGTCATTTACATTCTTAATCATTTGCTGCTTGCTGTACACAGCATAGGAATAATCTGCTTCCGTGGCCACATTCACTCCGCTCTTTGTTTTAAACAGCTCAGGATAAAGGCCTTCCGTCTTGAATGCACGCGGACGTGCCACAATAAAAAAGTAGCCATAGAGCGAGTCGGCCTTTTGCATGGTTACGTGATAAACAAAGCCATCCTTCTCAGGGGCAAACTCAAGGTGGAACAAGCCAGGAGTGGACGTAGGACGTTGCTTGTTTACACTTGGTATAATCTCGCTGTAAGCAGCATTGTTCTTGTTGAAAAGGGGTTTTACATACTTGTCGTAGGTATAAATCTCCGTATCATACCTAGTAAGGTAACCTGAAAAGCTCTCATTGAGGATGCTGTCTTTCAAATGTGCATTGCTGATGGGATTGACCCAATGGTTTGCAGTTCGGGCAAAAAAACTGGAATCGAGCCCTTCCACAGCAAGGCTAATCATAAACTCACCAGACAAATCTGTCTGCCCTGCAATACGTTCTGCAAAGCGCTCCCTTTCTATCTTTTCGCGTGTCCTGTTTTCGAAAATCAAAAGCGTAGTGGCGCTTGCACTAAAGAATATCATCCAAAACAGGAATATCGGCGATTTAAGTATCGTAAGGTAAACCTTATGGCGCTCCAGCTCTACCGTAATGATGTAAAGCAACAGCCAGGTAAGCACAGCAAGCCTAAAGTGCGTTAGCGGGTTGTTGATGGCGAACGTAAGAATAATCAGTCCCGGAATCAGCACAACCAGTAAATGCGAGAGAACTGAGGGATAAACCATTCTTACCGGCAACAATAGTAGCTGCGAGAGGTGGTAGAAGGTGACCAATAAAATGCTGATAGCTACAAAGCTGATGAAGGTGTAAATGGACAGGCTGAAGAAGTTGGTTACGTCAAACGAGATGTTTGAATCCACTACAAGCGACCTCACGAGCTGTGAAGCATAAAGAGTAAACAGCACCAATAAGGTAGCAGCGAACCAGGCAATGGCTTTCCGCTTCATATCCGTCATTCCAAGAAGTAAGGAAGGTATTCCTTTTACCATGTTCTTGCCGAAAACCACGACCCAGAAAAACAGGAGGATATTAATAATCAGGTCGCCCAGAGAAGGGTACAGGAAACCCGAGCTATAAATGTCAGGCGAGAACAACTTGTAACCTTCAAAATCGAAAAGGAAAGAATAATAATAAGAAAGCACCCTTAGCACAAATATGCAGGACAGCAGAAAAGCAAATGCTTTCCTGAAGCCTTGCTTATTCAGTAATTCTATACTAATGTTATGAATGCATAGCAGCAGGCAGATTACCGCAAGAAACCTGAAAACCACGGTAACAATTTCAGGTTTATCCAGGGTATCTTCTTTTTCAGAGAGATAAAACAACGGCCTCCCTGTGAAGGACTTTATAGGATAAGGTGTGGGCGAAAATGAAATGTCGTACTGATCATTAATATTTTTATCCGCCGCAAAATCGTCCTCCAGGTAGCGGGTTTTACGTTGAAACTTCCACTTGACAGGTATGAGCCCAATTACCAGGTATTGGTTTTTAGGCGACGAAAAGGCCCGCCTCACCATATAATAGTACCCGTTCTTGGTTTGGGTTAGATAACCTGAATCTACAGTGGACAGATGCTGGTAATTTGGTACGGTAACGTGTGTGTTCCAGTAAAGCAGGGAAGTTGTGGGCTTTGTTTCGTACACAAATAACCCATACGGTTTGGAGGTAAGTTCTTCCTTGATGAGGTAATTTCTTGGCGAAACAAGAAGAGACAGTGTTTTGCCATCGTTCAACAGGTTTAAGAAATCCCTCTCCTGCGTCCTGATGTTCTGCTCCAGCATCTGCTGCACCCGGTTGGGCACTGACGTATAAGCTACATAGTTCTCAAAGATGAACGAGAACGTGTATAGCCATGCCGCGGCTATCAGTAGATATGCGTTCTTAAATAAAGCCTGTTTCAGTGTTTGGATCAATGACCTTTGTTTATCTTTTTAATCTTATTCCACATATCGTCCATCTCCCGCAGCGTAAGCGACCCTAAATCCTTACCCTCCTGCTGTGCCATTTCCTCCATTAACCTGAAGCGTGACAGGAACTTACGATTGGTTTTTTCCAGAGCTGTTTCAGCATCCGTTTGCAAAAACCGTGCGTAGTTCACCAGGCTGAAAAATACGTCGCCCAATTCATTCTCTATTTCTACGGCATCATTGTTTTGTACAGCTTCCTTAAGCTCATCCAGCTCTTCTTCTATCTTCTTGTAAACATCTTCTTTTTTCTCCCATTCAAAGCCCACCTGTTTTGCTTTCTCCTGTATGCGCGTAGCTTTAACCATGGCGGGTAGCGAATTGGGCACTCCCTGCATTACGCTCTTTTTCCCTTCCTGCAGTTTAATCTTTTCCCAGTTACGTTTTACATCCTCTTCGTTCTTTACGGTTACGTCGCCATAAATATGCGGGTGCCGCTTTACCAGCTTATCACTGATGTGCTGTATCACATGCTGCAGGGTAAACGCCTCCTTCTCCTGCCCTATTTTGGCGTAAAAGAGAATGTGCAGCAGCAGGTCGCCCAATTCTTCTTTTATATCCTCAAGGTTTTCTTCAATGATGGCATCCGCCAACTCATACATTTCTTCTATCGTCATAGGCCTCAGCGAAGCAAGGGTTTGTTTCCTGTCCCAGGGGCATTTCTCCCGCAACTCATCCATTATTTCTACGAGACGTATAAACTGCTCCGCCAGTGCGTTCTTATCTATCTTCATCAATCCGGCATTATAGGTTAAAAATCAGGGCTAAAATACGGGTAGTTTACCGGCGGCAGTCCAAAGATTAACCGGTCGGCTTTTTGGCTGACCAGGCAGGGCAATGTTAAAAATGAAGCCATGCCCGCACAGCATGCCTCGCCAAGCCTTGCTTTGAGTATTTTTGATGATCATGAAAATGCTCTCGACCCTTGTTCTCGTATTGGCCTTTGCATTTGCGCAGGATGCCGTTGCCCAATATTATTTCAATGATATTGTGGCGCGCCAACAGGCTTCAGATTACCACGCAATCCTGGAGAAGCAGGGTGTAACAAAAGTTACCGCACGGGCTTTTGAACGGGGCAACAGGCCGGCAGAAGATTTTGTACTGGAACAAACGCTTAGCAATGGCGCAAGCCTGGTTACCACCACTTCCAACACCCAGGGAAAACCCACTGTTACGCGAACAGAGTATAACAACGGGCGCCTTTATAAAACTACTGAGAGCGCACTCAATGTACTTACCGAAACCAGCTATAGCTATGGCGCCAACGGGCTATTGCAGGAATTAACCATCGCCAGCACCGACACGTTTATGCAGGCGAAAAGTGTGGAGCGACATCTCTGGTATTACAACGAGGCCGGCAATCCTTCGCGCATGCTAAAGATTAAGGACGGCGTAGATTCTACTGTTGTAACCTTTGTATATGACGAAAAAGGCAACGTAGCAGAAGAAAAATGGATGAGGAAGGGCAGAAATACGGAAACCTATTACTATTACTATAACACTGATAAAAGGCTTACTGACATTGTAAGGTTTAACTATAAGGCGCAAAGAATGCTACCCGACTTCATATACGAATATGATGATAAAGGCCGCGTTACAAAGCTTACCCAAATACCTTCGGGCAGTTCCAGCTACCTCATATGGACTTATACTTACAATGATAGAGGCCTGAAGGAAACCGAAACTTGCACCACCAAGTTCCGGGAACCACTCATCCTGATACGTTACCGTTACGAGTTTTAAGCGTTCACTTATTTTTGCGGCCATGCAGAAACCTCACCTTTTTACGGTGCTGTCGCCCCGTTTGCTGGATTTATATGACCTGGCCGACAGTGTTGTTGTGATTATTGACGTTTTCAGAGCCACAAGCACAATTGCCACCGCTTTGTTCAATGGCGCTGCTAAGGTGATACCTGTGGATTCTGTAGAGCGCTGTATAGAACTGGGCAATGGAGAGGGATGTATTACTGCCGGGGAACGCGATGGTAAAGTAGTAGCCGGTTTACAATATGGCAATTCTCCTTCTGAATATCACCGCGAGTTTATTGAAGGCAAAACGCTGGTTATTACTACCACCAATGGAACACGCCTGCTTCATATGGCGCTGGCCAAAGGTGCAACGGAGGTGGTAACAGGATCGTTCCTTAATCTCAAATCCGTGTGCGACCACCTGGTTAAGATGAAAAAGAATGTGTACCTCGGTTGCAGTGGCTGGAAGGATCGCTTTAACCTGGAAGACACATTATTTGCCGGTGCAGTGGTGCATAACATCAAAGAACATTTTACCGTTCACTGCGATGCATGCCTGATGGCGGAAGAAATGTACAACCTTCATAAAAATGACATGCACAGCTTCATCAGGCGCACAACACATTGGCATCGCCTTGCAGGATATGGTGCTGAGAAAGACCTTGATTTCTGCGTTACTGAAAACGCAGCAAATGTATTGCCCGTATTTAGGGGTGATGCGCTGGTAGCGGGGTGAAATTGATGTAGCGATAGTAGTGCTCCGGTATTAGTTCATTGGCGCAGTACTTACGAAAGAAAGGGATGCGGCAAATAGTTGTTGTTTTACCCTCAACTATCCCCGGTTACTTCAATTATGTTTTGGAGTTTGTGTTGCTCTTTCACCGGAGTTAGCCTCTAAAAGCGTATATTTTGACCGACACCGGGAAAAAGGTGCAAATCCAGCGCTCATGAAGAACTCACATATTGGCTACTTTACACGCCTGTGGCGTTTATCTGTGAATCACCAAATAGCTGTACAACCAATACAACTTGACGTTTATTCCGTCATGGACATACTGCGGAATTGTTGCGGTTTGCGCAGTCTGGCAAGTACTTCTTTTCTGAGGTTTTCCTATATTGTTATAACGAAATGTCTAAACACATGGAAATAGGTTTTGTTATAAAAAGACTCCGGGCTATTACTCATAGCATAGCTTTTTACCCTGCCTTGATTGCATGTTTTTTCGTTGTTCTTTCTTACCTGATGATAAATCTTGATTATTCTGACACAGGAAAGGAAATAAAAACGCATTGGGACGGGCTTAAGCTGAGGGATGCAAGTACAGCGCGGACAATAATTTCTGTAATTGCTGCCGGAATTTTATCGCTTGCTGTTTTCAGCTTTACAATGGTTATGGTAGTACTGAACCAGGCAGCATCGCAAATGAGTAATAGGGTGGTAGATAAACTTATCGGGAACCGGTTTCAACAAATTGTACTGGGCATATATATTGGTACTATTGTTTATTCTTTTTTTCTCCTTAGCGCTATCCGTGATATTGATAAGGGAATATACGTCCCATCGTTAAGCACTTATCTGTTGATATTCTTAGCTGTTATAAACATTTTTCTGTTCATCTACTTTCTCCATTATATAACACAGTCTATCAAGTATCATGTCATTATAAATAGGATTAGGAAACAAACAGCAGTAGAACTGAAAAATTCCTGCTTTCTCTCCGCAGAACAAAAGATAACGGAGCCACAAGGCGGATATCTCCTACATAATGATAAGGCAGGCATCTTTGTTGGCTTTAATAAAAAAAGCTTAATTGATCTTGCTACAGAGCTTGACGCCGTAATTAGTTTTCATCATCCTGTTGGAACTTTCTTATTGCCCGATACCCCATATGTAACAGTAAACTCAAACAAGGGCTTGGATCCCGGGAAAATAAAAACGAGTGTCCTTGCCCACATGTATATTGAAAATGAAAATAGTATTACCAGCAATTATTACCATGGCTTGAGGCAACTAACAGAAATAGCTATAAAGGCGTTGAGTCCTGGGATTAACGACCCGGGTACTGCCATTGAAAGCCTGCGCTCCATTGCAGAACTTTTATCGTACCGGTTATGTTTCTATCCGGAGAACATGCTTCATGATGAAAATCATAAGCTGAGGCTTGTAACCATTGAAAAAAAGTATGACGAGTTGGTAAAGGAAAGTCTTCTGCCAATTTGGGACTATGGAAAAAACGATCGGCTGTTGCGGCATGAAATGCAATAC
>JAEZDR010000095.1 GCA_023433265.1 Bacteroidota bacterium
AAACATCATCTGAACAAAAAACTTCATCACTTTATTGACAGCTATTGTAAGACTAACTCTCACTTTACCAACAACGTTCCCTCGTTGGCGCATTTCCACTCGTCCCACCCGTCCCACCTGTCTCACCCTTCCCCCTAAAGCCGGCCGCCCCTTCACTATTCACAATTGCCCCTTCCCTCACCATACAAATAAAAAAAGGGCTGCCCATAAAGGCAACCCTTGTATAACTAAGTTATGTAAAATCTATGCTTCTTCTGCGCCTTCTACAAGTACAGTAACGCGGTTATTCAAAACCTCCACAAAACCGCCCTGTATATTATAGGTCTCGCTGTTATTCTTATCAGTAAGAATCTTCAGCTTCCCCTTCTGAAGCGCACTAACCAATGGCGCGTGCTTGTCCAGTATTTCAAACAGGCCACTAATTCCCGGTAGTTGAACACCGTAAACATCGCCGCTGTAAAGTTTGCGATCCGGAGTGAGTATTTCAAGCGTCATCTGTTTTCTTTTTTAAGATTAGTATTTAGACTAACTCATTGAATTATAAAACCCTAGAATCATTTTATATATCTGCGATGCTTCGTTGCAAAGGGGATTACCGGTTTCTTTATCGAGGTATCCTAGCATCATGCTCAGTTCTAGTTGCGTTATGATCTCGTTACACGATCCCATTGACACTTCGAGAAAGTATTTAAACTGCGAATTTGAGCCTCTTCCTGCACCTTCAGAGATATTGCTGGGAATGGATACTGCACATTTTCTTATCTGCCTCACCATGTCATAGCGTTCATTTTCCGGGAAAGTTTCGGTGGTCTTATACACTTCCACTGCGAATTGCATAGAACGTTGCCAAATCTTTAACTCCCTGAAATTATGCATTCCGTACCTCCTTAGGCGTTCTTGTCTAAGTACTAAGTACTTAGTACTAAGTACTCTCTTACCCTCTACCCCTGCGCTGCGGCCATCATCTTCTTACCTTTCTCTATTGCATCTTCAAGTGTACCTACCAGGTTGAACGCTGCTTCAGGATACTCATCTACTTCACCATCCATAATGGAGTTAAATGCGCGGATTGTATCTTCTATGCTTACAAACACACCTTTAAGACCTGTAAACTGCTCGGCTACGTGGAAAGGCTGAGAAAGGAAACGCTGCACCTTACGTGCGCGGGATACTGTAAGCTTATCTTCTTCACTCAACTCGTCCATACCCAGGATGGCAATAATGTCCTGTAGCTCCTTGTAGCGCTGTAAAATCAGCTTCACCCTGTTGGCACACTCGTAATGCGCCTCACCCACAATAGCAGGGGTAAGGATACGGGATGTAGAATCCAGCGGATCCACCGCAGGGTAGATACCTAAGTCAGCAATCTTACGGCTTAATACCGTTGTGGCATCAAGGTGGGCAAAGGTTGTAGCCGGGGCCGGGTCAGTCAGGTCATCTGCTGGTACGTAAACCGCCTGTACGGAAGTAATAGAACCGTGCTTGGTTGATGTGATACGCTCCTGCATCAGTCCCATTTCTGTTGCCAGTGTCGGCTGGTAACCTACCGCAGAAGGCATACGGCCCAAAAGGGCTGATACCTCAGAACCTGCCTGTGTAAAACGGAAGATATTATCTACGAAGAACAGGATGTCTTTACCTTTTCCTGTGCCATCACCATCGCGGAAGTACTCTGCGATTGTAAGACCGGAAAGCGCCACACGTGCACGGGCACCGGGAGGTTCGTTCATCTGTCCGAATACGAATGTTGCTTTGGAGTCTTTCAAACCTTCCATGTCCACGGCCGACAGGTCCCATCCGCCTTCTTCCATAGAATGCTTGAATTTATCCCCGTATTTCATGATGCCGGCTTCAATCATTTCGCGCAGCAGGTCATTTCCCTCACGGGTTCTTTCACCCACACCTGCAAACACTGACAAACCACCGTATCCTTTTGCGATGTTATTGATAAGCTCCTGGATCAGTACTGTTTTACCTACACCCGCACCACCAAACAATCCAATCTTACCACCTTTTGCATAAGGCTCAATCAAATCGATAACCTTAATACCGGTAAACAAAACCTCGGTGGCTGTTGAAAGGTGTTCAAACTTAGGAGGCATAGCGTGGATGGGGCGTCCTGATTCTTTAGAAACAGCAGGTAGTCCGTCAATCGGGTCTCCTGTAACGTTGAAAAGACGGCCATTGATAGCTTCGCCGGTAGGCATTGCTATCGCTTTACCCGTATCCAGCACTTCCATACCCCGTACAAGACCTTCGGTTCCGTCCATAGCAATGGTACGAACGCTGTCTTCTCCAAGGTGCTGTTGAACTTCGAGGACCAATTTCTCGCCATTGGGTCTTCTTAGCTCAAGCGCATTATAAATTTCGGGCAGATTGCCGTCAAACTGAACGTCAACCACCGCACCGATAATCTGTTTGATTTTACCCTTTGTAGCCATAAGAGTCTAATAATTAAATTGATTTTAGCGGTTTGAGAGCAGGCACACAAACAACTGTTAGCCCCTCAAATTGGCGGCAAAGGTAAGGGGGAAGGAAGTTATTTTTAAAGTTTATCTGGAAATTTGGACACCCGGCACCCAAAACCCTTCAAGCTCCATAGTGGGCATTCGTATAGCAAACCCGTTCCGGTTACGGATGATACAGTTGAGGGAGGGTCTAACCGCAGAACTAAGTTATCTTACCCTTTAGTTTCTTCTAGAAACTGCCATTGATGAGCATAGGCACCAATATCAGCAGGAGAATCACTATCAAAACAAAGGTTATGATGCCTGCAATGCGCTTAACGTCCTGCTTCTGTGCATGAAACTCGGGCTCATGCTGATGTTTATGGTCAGATTCCCATTTAGCCTTTCTTCTTTGTGCCCTCGCACCGGGAGTATAGTTTTTTTGCTGTAACATAGATCATGTTTTTGGCCTGCCTTAAAGGTAAGGAGATTTAGACGTGCTCATCAAATGACTTCCGTCATGGATAAGGCATGGTTTTTTCGGCAATTACCGATCTAACAGCCTAAAAACAAATACTATGGCATACCGTAACGATGAGCAGGATAACCGATACAGGGATGAGCAGCATTGGCAAAACCGGCCACACCGGCAGCAGGGCAGGAATCAACGCGATTATGATGATGACTTTGAAAAACGCAGGCGTAGCTACGATGAATACTACAGGTGGGGCGGCGCATCGGGGCATTACGGCCAACTGAACACAGGGCAGGGCTATAACGACCGCCAGGACCACTATAGCCAATATAACGACCGCTATGATGACCGCCGCGAAATGGGCCGCCGCGACGGGAGCCAGGGCTGGAACCGCGATGAAGACATGGACGAACGCGGCCGCAACAGCCATAGAAGAGATTTTAAACCCGTGCTTACCCGCCACCTATACGAAGACGGTCGCCCCGACCCGCAAACAGGGCCTTATTGGCCCTACCCGGAAGGTTACATGCCAAGGGGCAAAACAGGCCGTAACTGGACCGACCGGATCAGGGATGAAGTGGCCTCCTGGTTTGGAGACAATGATGCAGAGCGGCGCAGGGAGCACGATAAACATCCGAAACATAGGGGAAAGGGGCCCAAAGGCTACCAACGCTCAGACGAACGCCTGAAGGAAGTAGTGAACGACCTGCTGTATGAAGACGACTTCATAGATGCCTCCGACATCGAAGTGGAGGTAACCAATGGCGATGTAATTCTGCAAGGCATGGTCAATAGTAAATATGAGAAACGCCGTGCAGAATACCTTGTAGATATGGTCACGGGTGTAAAAAACGTAGAGAACAGGCTAAGAGTCAACACGGTATACGAAGACCAGCGATAAATAGCCTCTGAAAAATCTATAACTAAATAGGGCGCAGAACCAGGGTCATACGGTTCTCGCCCTTTTCTGGTGCTTTTTTAAAGGTTGTCAAACGGTTGTCCCATAGTTGTCCCATAGTTGTCTCATAGTTGTCCCATAGTTGTCCTATACCAAAGCTTATCCTAAAGCCTCCCTACAAGCACCCAACGCCAATCCAATTAGTATCTGAAGCTTATGCTACGCTTACCGCTCACCTATCCCTGCCTTACCAGGTCCTGTCTTTGCCACTTCCAAATAAGCACCCCATTTTGGCCTCTCTTTCCTGCCGCTGTAAAGCTCATTTTTCACTTTTCACTTTTTCACTGCTCACTATTTAATCCCGTTCCCCTATTTTTGCCACCCGTTTTTAGAATTCCTGTTCATCCAAGAGTTTTTTGAACAGTCCTGCGGATGTGGCGAAATTGGTAGACGCACTAGACTTAGGATCTAGCGCCGCGAGGCATGGGGGTTCGAGTCCCTCCATCCGCACTTTTTTTGAACAGAAGAGCAAGGAACATGGAATGATGAATATTGAAGCTTTTCAACATTCATTTTCTTTGTTCCTTGTTCGCATTTAAAACCTCACGTAAGTTATGGCCACCGTAACCAGGGAAAAAATTGGCAACCTAGTAGATAAACTAACAGTAACTGTTGCAAAGGACGATTACCTCAATTCTTTTGAAAAGAGCCTGAAGCAATACGCAAAGAATGCAAACATACCGGGCTTCAGGAAGGGTATGGTACCGGCAGGACTTGTAAAGAAGATGTACGGGCAGAGTGTGTTTACTGACGAGATTCTGCGCACTGTAGAAAAAGAACTCAACGACTACATGAGCAAGGAGCAACTGGACATATTTGGCCAGCCGCTGCCGCTCGCTAGCGATGCAAGAATGCTGGATATGAACAATCCAAGCGATTATGCCTTTGCTTTTGAAATAGGCCTGAAGCCTGAGTTTGACATTGACATGTCGAAACTTACAGTTACCCGTTACAAGGTGCAGGTAACCGACGAGATGATCAACGAGGAAATGAACAGGCTACAGACCCGCCATGGCAAGATGACGGAACCGGAGGCTGTAACAGGCGACGACAACGTGCTTAACCTGAACATTGAAGAGGTGGATGCCGAAGGCAATACGGTTGAGGGCGGCGCTTCTAAAAGCAACTCCTTACTTGTAAAGTATTTCTCTGAGGCTGTACGCCCGCAGTTAATAGGTGCAAAAAAGGATGACACCTTCACGTTTACACTGGCACAGGCATTTGATGGGAAAGAAAGAGAATGGCTGATTGGCGACCTTGGATTGAATAAAGACAGCGATGATGTGAATAAGAGCTTCCGTTTTACCATCACCAAGGTGGGACTGGTGGAAAAAGCTGAGATGAATGAAGAGTTCTTCGAAGCGGCTTACCCCGGACGCGGAATCAAAAGCGAAGAAGAACTGAGGAACGCGGCTAAAGTGGAAATCGAAAGCCATTTCGATTACCAAAGCAGGAACCAGGTACACGACCAGATTTACCACTACCTTGTAGACGAAGTGAAGATGGATTTTCCTGCCGACTTCCTGAAACGCTGGTTGCAGATGAACTCAGACAAGCCAAAAACGGAAGAGGAAGCTGAGAAAGAACTTCCTGGCTTTCTTCAAAACTTAAAATGGACATTGATTAGCTCAAAGCTGATTAATGATAATAAGATTACCGTTGAGCAGGATGAAATCAGGAACCAGGTTGCTCAGCAGGTGCTGGGTTATATGGGCATTCAAAGCATGGACGATGCTCCCTGGATTGAAGACTATGTTAACCGCATGATGCAGGACAAGAAGCAAATGGAAAACACTTATTTCCAGGTGCAGACTTCCAAGCTTTTCAACTTACTGGAAGGACAGGTGCAGGTGAAAGAAGAACCCATTTCTGCAGAAGACTTTGCCAAAAAGCAACATCACCACCACCACTAATCGAATATTTCAAAGGGTTATACCCTCAATTTAATACCCAAGGCTGAAGGCATCCCCTTCAGCCTTTTTCATTAGCAGGAAACCCGGCAGGCAATGTACGCTGCGCAACTAACCGAACCATTTACTCACCTTTCCCTCCCCCTTATCAGCCAATCTCCCTTCCTCTCTAAAACCTATGTACTAATACCTCTCCCCTCTTTAACCCATCCCCCCTTCCTGTCTTTAACCATCTCCCTTCCTGTCTAAGTACTATGTACTAATACCTCTCTCCCCTCTTTAACCCATCTCCCTTCCTGTCTATGTACTATGTACTAAGTACTATGTACTATTATCTTTCTTAAAACTACCTTTGCCCTCCATGTCAGTAAACAAAGAAGTAAAAAGGATAACCACGCATACCCTTCAGAAAATGAAGACCTCCGGCGAAAAGATTGCTATGCTCACTGCATACGATTTTTCCTTCGCCAGCATTTTTGATCATGCAGGCGTCGACGTGATATTGGTAGGCGACAGTGCAGGCAATGTAATGGCCGGCCACGAAACTACCTTACCCGTAACCCTCGACCAGATGATCTACCATGCGCAGTGTGTCGTGCGGGCGGTACACAGAAGCCTTGTGGTGGTAGACATGCCTTTCGGTTCTTACCAATCAAACTCCGACATAGCACTGGCCTCCGCCATCCGCATCATGAAAGAAACCGGCGCACATGCACTGAAGCTGGAAGGCGGTGAAGAGGTGCTGGAAAGCGTAAAAAGAATCGTGTATGCAGGCATACCTGTCATGGGCCACCTGGGTTTAACCCCGCAAAGCATCTATAAGTTCGGAACCTATAACGTGAGAGCAAAGGAAAAGCAGGAAGCAGACAAGCTAAGAACGGATGCCAACCTGTTGCAAGAAGTTGGCTGCTTCGCCGTGGTGCTCGAAAAGATACCCGCTACCCTGGCGAAAGAAGTGTCAGACAGCCTGCATATCCCTACCATTGGTATTGGCGCAGGCGCACATTGCGACGGACAAGTCTTGGTAATGCACGACATGTTGGGCATCAACACTGAATTTAAGCCACGCTTTCTAAGGCAATACCTGAACTTGAATGAACAGATCACTACTGCCATTAAGCAGTACACAAAAGATGTAAAAGACAAGGGCTTTCCTAACGACTCAGAATCCTACTAAAAAGATGATACAAGACGTTTTACAACAGCTCGCTATTAAAGACAGCAATTATGGCGTTTCTACAGGTGTGCAATGGTTTGGCAGCACAGCAGCTACTATTGAAAGTTATTCGCCGGTAGATGGAAAGCGCATAGCAAGCGTGCAAGGCTGCGACCGGGCCAATTATGACCGCGTTGTTGAAGCCTCTCTCAAGGCTTTTGAACAATGGCGCCAAATGCCCTCACCAAAGCGCGGTGAAATTGTAAGGCAGATGGGCGATGCACTCCGCCGCTACAAAGAGCCCTTGGGTAAATTGGTGAGTTATGAAATGGGCAAGAGCCTGCAGGAAGGCTACGGTGAAGTACAGGAGATGATTGACATCTGCGACTTCGCCGTCGGACTATCAAGGCAGCTTTACGGGCTAACCATGCATAGTGAACGCCCGCAACATAGAATGTATGAACAGTGGCACCCGCTGGGTATTACCGGCATTATTTCGGCATTCAACTTCCCCGTAGCAGTGTGGAGCTGGAACAGCATGCTTGCGCTGGTATGTGGCAATGTATGTATCTGGAAACCGAGCGAAAAGACGCCTTTAACCGCTATTGCATGCCAGAACATTATAGCGGAGGTATTAAAGGCTAACGATGTACCGGAAGGTGTATGTTGTCTCGTGCAGGGTGACAGGGAATTGGGCGAATGGCTTACAAGCGATGCGCGCGTGCCTTTGATATCTGCCACCGGGTCTACCCGCATGGGCAAGATTGTGGCGGCAGCCGTAGCCGCAAGGCTGGGAAGGTCGCTGCTGGAGTTGGGCGGAAACAATGCCATCATCATCAGCCAGCATGCAGATCTGGACATGTCGCTCATAGGGGCAGTGTTTGGAGCGGTGGGTACAGCAGGGCAAAGGTGTACTACAACAAGGCGCCTTATTATTCATTCATCTATTTACGATAGTTTCAAAGAGAAACTGGTAAAAGCCTACGGGCAGTTACGCATTGGCAACCCGCTTGATGAAAAGAATCACGTAGGACCATTGATAGATAAAGAAGCTGTACGTATGTACCTGGCATCGATAGAGCAATGCAAACAACAGGGCGGACGTTTTATAGTTGAGGGCGGCGTATTGGAAGGAGATGAGTTCAGCAGCGGATGCTATGTGAAGCCTTGCATAGCGGAGGTAACCAATGATTTGCCAATAGTACAACATGAAACATTTGCACCGATTCTTTACATCATGAAATACGATAGCCTTGATGAGGCGCTTGCCATGCAGAATGGTGTACCGCAGGGATTGTCGTCAGCAATCATGACACTGAACCTGCGCGAGGCTGAATATTTCCTTAGCCATGCAGGCAGTGATTGTGGTATTGCTAATGTCAACATTGGAACAAGCGGAGCAGAGATAGGTGGAGCATTTGGTGGAGAAAAAGAAACAGGCGGTGGAAGGGAAAGCGGGTCGGATGCATGGCGGGCTTATATGCGTAGGCAGACGAATACCATCAACTGGAGCAATAAGCTACCACTGGCACAGGGTATTAAGTTCGAGTTGTAAGAAGAAGATAGAATAGCGACGGGGTCTTCAACAATGACCCTATCGGAACAAAATATGCAATGGGGTCCCGGCTACCGGGTCCCCATTGTTGCATGATGGAGTAAATTAACGGATATCTGGAGATATAATAAAACGGGGGGCTAGACACCGGAGACAAACCCAGGAAGTTGCGGCAGGCGCATGTTTTCTTAATTTTAAAGGTGGAACTAATGACTGATGTAACACATGACTTCGACGACCGGGCCCGGTATGAAGAATTACAAGAAGAATTATTACAATAAGGAGTGACCAACACTCCTTATTGCTTTTAAAAAAGGTTCAACATCCGGTGTCTTTTCCCCTGGATTATTTTACGCTAAGTCTTATCGCAGCGGTTAGAACAAGCAGACCTACTAAAGAGCTTATTGCCCCCGCGAAAGGGAAAAAATAACCAAACTCAATAGCACCAAAGAAAAGATAGGCAATAGCTACCGGGTATAGTAACCGGCGAACAATGTTCATCTGCTTTTCTGCGTCAATAGACAGTATCCAAAGAAGGCTGATCGTCATTCCGAATAAGCCAAACATCATCAGGCTATATCCGTTGTAATAATCTGCCATGCTTTTGTGCGCACCCATAAACGCTGCGCTATAACTATGCATTGCATCTACTACGGCCTGCATCTTTTTATCTTCAGGCTTATCCCAGCCCAGGTGACCCATCAAATGCCCCAATGTATGAATCACTAGTAGAACTGCTGCTATCCGCAATAAAACCTTCGTTGTCATTTAACCGATTTATAGATGTTGCAAGCCAATCTTGTTACCCTCCGAATCACTGAACATGCCAATATATCCTGCCGTATCGCCCGTATAGGTTTTTGTCATGATGACCTCCCCTCCTGCTGATTCCACCTTGTTAAGGATTATGTCCATATCATCCCGGCCGTCAAGGTACACAACCACACCGTCTGGGCAAGGCCTGTGGTATTCGCTTTTCACCAAAGCACCGCAATTGAACTTGTCACCGGATGGAAAAATAGCATAGCGGGCTTCATCCATTTCCATCTCTTGAAACTTTACATTCATAATGGTTTCGTAAAATGTTCTAGCTCGTTCGAAATCATTGACGGGGATTTCAACCCAGTTTAACAGGTGTCTCATATAATTCTTTTGTTACACAAAACTACCAGCAGCCCATAAACCAGTATTGTAAAAATCGGAAGTGTCATTCCCTGTAAAAGGATCTTCCGAATTCATTGTTTATTCCGGCAAACTTATCGGGAGACAGTCCTGTGAATCGCTTAAAGTCTTTTATGAAATGCGCCTGGTCGTGAAAATAATCGTACACGTTGTTCTTATAAAACCCTTTTTGCGGATGCCTCGCCCATTCTTTATAGAACTCCATGAAACGCATGACTGCTGAAAGCGCCTTTGGACTAAGTCCTACTTTCTCTGTAAACTTTTCATTTAGCCACCTGCTGCTATAGCCGGTTTTCTTTTCAAGCTGCATCACCGTAATTAACCCGCGGGATGATTGTATGGTTTGCACACAATAGTCCAGGATAGCATCAACCCCGGAAGTGGAGAGCCGGCTAATTAAATATTCCTGCACCAGGCATATTTTATCGGTTATTGAAACTGCATTCAAAACCCTCTCTTGCAACTGCCGTGCTGTCTTGCCCAATAAATCTTCGAGTAAATAGATACGGTTTTTCAAATCAGCCTGTCTAAGGTTGAAGAGGCGGTATGCACCCGCCGGGTTAAATTCAACTGTGATACTGCCATGCGGTGCATCCTGTTCGATGTCAACAATAGCAGCAACATCTGAAAGGCCCACCAGCGTAATAGACGATTCTTTTGAGGTGCAGAGCCAGTCATCATATTTTCCAATGAGCCCGTTCCTAAACGGTATGATGAGTTTTGCCATTCCGTTAGGTACAATCAGTTTTGCATCTTCGTCAGGCATTCTTCCGCTACTTTCCACTACACAGAGGCGGTCCACTATACCCCGGAGCGAAGGATGAGGTGCTATATGTTGGATGCTAATGTCCACAAGTGAAAGTCAATTACTATGAATAGGCAGTCGCAATTTAATAGGCAGAAATGAGAAAACACCGGGAGATGAAGCGAAAGTAAAGAAGAAGGCACGCATCAATCGTCTCAGCTACAATAAAGCTTCATTATAGATACTTGTCGTAACCTAATTGTAGCTCCGCCTTCACTTTCTCCACTGATGTCGCGGAGCCCTAACCCACCCCGAACAAAAAGCCCTGTCGATAAGGGTTTCAAAGGAACGGCTTGTTGGCTCATAGTGCTGCAAGTTTATCTACGAATATAATCGTTGATGGGGAGCAAACGATCCCTTAAATGGATGAATAGGTTAAGCGATTTATGAACGGCAAGGAGTGAAGGCAGCTTGTTGACAATGACCCTTATGAAAAAATGAGACAACAAGAAAAGCATCGCGAGCATTGACGGTTATTTACATGGCAGCAGGCGCGACGCGGAAGGCTACGGATAGCGGGATTTTTGGGGTAACCTGATGTAAACAAAGGAGAACAAGGTTAGAGCAGGCAGAACACCGGAGCATGCGAAAGCTGAAGCAGAATTATGCTGCCTTTATACCACGCAGTAAGGGTATTGACACCTGACTGATATTTAACCTGGCATTGTTTGAGGTAGTACTGTAGCCATACCGTATTGGTGTAGAAGTGGTACTACTCTGGTACTGATGTATTACCGATGTAGGAAGTATTTAGTACCTAAAGATGAGCTAAACGCTACCGTATTGCTGACGTTTTGACGAATGGGCACAGCTATCCCAACGGCTACCTGCTGTTGTTATGCCCTGGCGAGCATAGCGTATCGCATGGGAAGCTTGATTGCATGCCCCAACAGTGCCGTCCTGGCCATTTCGAGCAATTTTTCTTCACCATATCTTTTGCTGAGCTGCATAAACCTGCCGAAGCTGAGGGCTACGTGTGTAGCTGTTATTTCGAGAGCGTAGGGGAAGACCTTTTTGAATTTCTTTTTCAATGGACGTTTGCAAATATTATGGAGGGGCTGCAGCGCGCGCTGTTGTAACTGTTGAATGATGTCTTCTTCTTCAACACCCTGTTTGATGGCTTCTATAGCTAAAGATTTTAAGATGCAGAACAGGGCGTATTGCCGCTTTTCGTTGGGAAGAGAACGGTACACTTTTGATGCAAGCTTATTGCCGGTGGCAAACCGCCTGCAGCTACGGCGACTGTTTTCAAAGCAGGGGTGTTTCCAGAACTTTTTACCGGTAAGGCTGCTTTTTGCGCGCACATGGTACTGTCCATTCATCCTGTAGTAGGTGATGGAGAGGTCGGTGCCCCTGAATTGTATGATGCCTTCCTGGTAAGCCATGCTTTATTATTAATAAGTGAACATCCAACAGTTAAAATTTGAGAGCCTATGCTTTGTAACACTTTTATAAAGTTCAGGAGGATCGGTAGAATGGAAAAGAGCGAAGAGCCGAAGACGGGCGGTTCTGCAGTAAAATGGCTGAAAAAATGTGATGGACAGTACTAAAAAATGTGATGAGTGGGAATAGGATTCGTGGGGTGGAAGGATTAAATGGGAGAGAACATTTATTAGAGAGTCCGTAGATACGCTGCGCTTAATCTACGGATAGCAGGCGAAAATTAGTATAATTCGGAGAACCAAATTTATCTATGCTTCAAAGTGCGCTGAAGCTAATAGCTTGAAGAACGGGAGTAGGGATGTGGTGAGGCGATGCATTATTTTATTAAGGGCTGCGGCGAGGTCTGGACCTTGATTCTTAGGATTGAGGGATTAGCGGGTTTAAATAGTGCAGTAGTCGGAGACTACTACTTTTTATTCATGAATCCGTAGAAGAGGCTGCGCTTAACTCTATGGATAGCGCGGCAAGTTGGTTTTGATCCAGCAAATCAGTGCTTAATCTTTGTAATCCTGACTTCAAGAAAAATGGCCTTAGATTGGTCCAGATGTTTCAAGTGAAGTTTTTCAGGGTCCAGTTCTTCGTCAAAAAACAACTTTGTTGCAGAGGCAAGTAGTCTTGTTGCTGGTTCGTAACCCAATGTGTCGAATGTCCATGTTATGCAATCTTTGTGATCGCCCTGGGTAACATGGTTGGTGAGGTTTAGAGACATCTCTCTGCCTTCGTGATTGACACGGACGCTTCCGATCCAAGGTATCCCCTTTCTAATTAATTCATTTCTAACCAGGCTGTGAATAGTTCCTGCATTTAACTTTACGTTTTTTTCCTTTTCCATATCAATGATTTTGTATCATGTTCCTCACCCCTCCGCCACCATCCTCACCTCTTCCTCCCGGGCGGGTTTGAAGAGTAAATGAGTTGATAAGAAAAGAAGGGCTTAAGCCGGTCTTCAGAGAACTTTTGCCAGTTTGTCTAAATGCTTTACATCTTCGATGTTAAACTGCCACCGGCTAATAGTGTTATCATTGTCGTCGTTTAGGGTCCATTTTGAGTTTTCATGAAAGTAACTGCGGTTTGTTGTATCGTTAGAGGTAGGGGAATCATCAATGCTAACCGAGAAGGTAATTACTGCTTCCAGGTAAAAACCACCATCTCCTAAATAGATCCTTCTCTTGTACCACACGTAGCGTTCACTATCGCAAGTACGTTCATCCTCCTTTTCAAGATTGTAACTTAAAAGCAAATCAGGATTTCGTATTACCTTATCCAATCCTTAAAAATAGGCCGTTATCCAAAATAATTTGGTTAAAGAACTTTATTCGTCTAGCCAGCTTTTTGCGAAATCGCTGGAAGTGGCATTTTCTTTTATACGGCCAAAAGCTAGTCCATAAGCCAAACCTAATAATATCACTGCAACCTGTCCCATTGCAAACCCGAGATCAATAAAGTCCATTGACAGCAAAGAAACAAGATACAGCCCGGCGACAATTTTATCAAGGAGAGTAGAAGCCTTTATTTGTTTTATAACCAGAACGAATGCACAAGACGAAACACCCCAGGTAATCATAGTAGGTGAAGCGATTGGAACATTCAAAGCAAGGGTATTTACTTTAATTAATGAGAATATTAGTCCGCCGGTAATTGATGATAAGGCCATTAAGCCAATTACTTTTTCTTTCGTAAGTCTTCGTTCAAGCACATAGCCCGACATCAATATTACAATCGCACTATGCAGCCACTGTGCAAGTCCGCCTACGTAAAATGGATAAGTTAATAGTTTGTACCACTTTCCAACTTGCTTTATGTCCTGGGGAAAAAGAAGAAATTCGTCAGATAACCCTTCAAAAAGAAGAGTCAATCCATTGCTAATAAACAACAGGCCTACGATAAGTAAAGAAACGAAAGGAGTATTATTATTGATATAAGCTCTTGTTACCATCTAACATGTTTCAACTTTAGGAAGCAAAGGCACTTGAAAAGTTCAGTCGCACTTACCTCCTGTTGCTCAATAAAGATAGATTATTCAGCAAAAGTTGTTCAGCCCTTATTCATTTTTGGTGATAGCTGAACTTTAGTATTTGGTCTGCACAGAAATTTTTTTTGGCAGTCGATAATTTCTTTCTTTGCCACCTAACGTCATATACTTCCAATGTGCGTCCCGGGTAAAACTGTAGAGTAATAATAGAAATAAAAAATGGCAGGGGATCACAAAATTTCATACAAATAAGTTACAACTCATGCTCCGGGCTGTTGTAAGCCCGGGTTTTTGCAACTAGATATAAAACTTATCCATTAATCTGTAACAGCGCGCCTTAGAGCTGGAACTATGTTTGCGCTTTATTAATAGACAGTTACTGCACAATGCATTTTACACCAGCTAAGGTGTTTTAACGGTCTAACCATTTAGAACTTGTACAATGAAAAGATTAGCGGCATTTTTAGTAGCACCAATATTGTTAAGCCAGGTTGGTTATACGCAGCACGAGCATCATCAGCATCGGGATACAACAAAGCCCGTAAGGCAAAAAGCAGACAGCAGTCACCAGCATAATGAACATAGCGGGCATAAAATGGAAAGCAAAGAGGGTGATGATGCAGTGATGAGTCATGCTTTTTCCTTAAACCTGCCAATGAACCGCAATGGATCCGGTACGGGATGGTTGCCTGATGCTTCGCCGATGTATGGCTACATGTTCCACAGCCCCAAATGGATGTATATGCTGCACGGCAATTTGTTTATCAGGTACAACAACCAGGACTTTACCAACAAAGGCAGCCGCGGCAACAGCGAAATAGATGCGCCCAACTGGCTTATGCTAATGGCGCAAACCAGGGTAGGAAAGAAAGGTTTGTTTCATTACAATATAATGGCCTCTTTGGATGCTGCTTTCGGTGGCAATGATGGCTATCCCCTGCTGTTTCAAAGTGGGGAAGCGTATAAAGGCACTTCCATCGTTGACCGTCAGCATCCGCACGACCTTCTTTCTGAACTTTCTGTAAGCTATGCACATGCCCTTTCATCCAATACTGATGTTTTTGTGTACCTGGCTTACCCCGGCGAGCCCGCGTTAGGACCTGTGGCTTTTATGCATCGTCCATCTGCTTTGGGTAATCCCGATGCTCCTATTACCCACCATTGGGTAGATGCAACGCACATAACTTTTGGGGTTGCCACAGTGGGTGTTCGTTTGGGTAAATTCAAGCTGGAAGGTTCTTCTTTTACGGGCAGGGAGCCTGATGAAAACCGATACAATTTCGACAAGCCACGTTTCGATAGCTGGAGTGGTCGCATATCTTATAGCCCTTCAGTAAACTGGGCTTTACAACTGTCGCATGGTAACTTAAACAGTCCTGAATGGCTGCATCCGCACGAGAACGTACAAAAGACGAATGCTTCCGCAATCTACAGCAAGCAATTGGCTAACGAGGGTATGCTTAATGCCACCGTGCTTTGGGGAATGAACAAAGTAAAAAATCATAAAGCAGAACATGCGGTGTTGCTTGAAGGTGAATGGCGCAGGCGAAAAATGGCAATTCACACGCGCTACGAGTGGGTGCAAAAAGCAGGGGAGGAATTATCATTGGATGAAACTGTTTTTGGCCATGATGCCGTTTTCCCGGTTCATGCCTTTACCCTGGGATTCAACTACGACCTGTTTCACCTGGGCAAAACAAGGCTGGCAGGCGGTGGGCAATGGACGCTTTACAATGCCGACGACAGGTTGAATACCCTGTATGGAAAAAACCCGATGGCAATACAGGTGTACCTGCGGCTCTACCCATCGCTGATGAGAATGGGAGGGAAATGATTGGCGAAAACTGCCTGCTGCAACAGTAGGGAGTATATGCTGAATACTGCCGTGCAGTGTGTGTAAATTCAAAGCATTTGAGATGAACCTTTAGTTGCGTTTTTAGCCGGCTTAGGCGTCTCTATAGATTCTCTACTAAAAATGTAGTTGCAGACTGCAAAGCTATGGGTGCATCCGTATATCCCCATCTTACATAAAAAAGCCCGTCAAACTTCTGACGGGCTTTTTATTGTTAACTGCTCGATTATTGCTTCACAGCCTTTTTCTTCTTGTCTTTCTTTTCTGTATTGCCGCTCGCAGCAGGCGTAACTGTCGACTTATCGCCTGCCAGTTTAGCCGCATATTCTATTGCCGCTGCTGCATTCAATAAACCGCCTGTGCGGGAAAGGTCCTGTAAAGTAGCCTCCTTATTGCTTCCCGGAATAGAAACTTTAACCGCAGCATCTGTAACCTGTGTTGCAGTCTTTTCAATCGCTTCTCTTACCTGCACTGCTGTCAGCTGCGGGAAATAGCTTCTGATTAATGCCGCCACACCTGCCACTACAGGGGCTGCCATTGAAGTACCCTGTAAAAAAGCATACTTATTACCGCCCGGCATGGTAGCATAGATCTTTACACCGGGAGCAAACACATCCACGTTTTCTTTACCATAGTTACTAAACGGAGCCAGGAATCTTCCGCCCTGGAAAGAAGGGTCACCAATGGCACCTACCGTCATAAAGTTGGGAGCTGGCTTGTTTTCATAAGCCCTCAACTGCGGGCTGGGATAGCTTGCTTTTTCATCTATGTTGCTGGCATCGTTACCTGCAGCGTGTATCAAAAGCACATCATGCTTTTCAGCATACTTCACTGCCTCATCCACCCAATGCTTCTCAGGCGAGTAGCCTTTACCAAAGCTCATGTTAATCACTTTAGCGCCGTGGTCTACCGCGTAGCGGATAGCAAGAGCAATGTCCTTGTCATATTCATCGCCGTCAGGCACAGCACGCACCATCATCAGCTTCACGTTATCGGCAACACCGTCCATTCCTATGCCGTTATTACGTACCGCACCAATGATACCAGACACGTGTGTTCCGTGCGTAGCATCAGGGCCCATTACATCGGGATTGCCATAATATCTGTCGTTAAAATCGAAATAATTGTCTTTTATTATCTCAGCCCTGTAGTCGTGTAGAGGATTATCTTTTGCATTCAGCGATCTCCTCTTGCCATCCACATATTCGTCAAGTTGGCTGATGATGGAAGTGTTCTTTTCCGTTCCTTCCACGTTCAATACTTTTTTACTTTCCAAAAAGCCATGCCTTGCTTTTTTTGCAGCATCGCTTTTAGGTTCAAACGCTTCAAGCTCATCCAGTGTATACTCCTGGCGCTTCATATCGTCCCTGATAATGGAGTCTTGTTTCTTGAGGTTTTTCAAAATCACCTCTACGAACATCAGTTCTACCTGGTCTTCCGGGTTGCCGCTAATTTCGCTTGCCGACCTCTTCCATTCCTTATACTCTTCGCGTTCAGTAGCGCTTAAAGAATCTTCGTTGATGATTTTCCCATCATACTTGTTCTTAAAGCGGTGATATACCCTTGCCCTCTCCATGTTTTCCTTGTTGATGTTTCTGCCATCTTTATTTCCAAGGAAGTTCCAGCCATAATAGTCATCTACATAACCGTTCTTATCATCGTCTATACCATTGCCCGGTATCTCTTTAGAATTCGTCCATAATACGGGCTTTAAATCCTCATGGGCGGTATCAATACCCGAATCAATAACGCCTACAATAACAGGCGTACTTTTTCTGCCCTTTAGTTGTTCGTAAGCCTGGTTAAGGCTGATGCCGTAATAAGTGTCAGCTTTCCTGTCTTTGAGGTGCCATCCTTTATAGTCAGTATTAGAGGATTGGGCTTGAACAGATGACCCGGCTGCAAACGATAAGAAAGCAACGGAGCCGATTAATAAGCGCAAATTCATAGAAGAGATTAAATGTTATTAGCAAATTTGAGTGTATATAAGCAATAAAGATTAACAGCCCCTTGCTTTTTATGAAAATGTTTGATCAAAGGTAGAAAAGAAAGGCTCCTAAGGGCGAAAAGACAGAACAGCGGTAAAAAACAATGGCAATGGCCGTTACCTTGGGAGGTTGTAGGATGGTGACAAAGACAGCGTGAGGCAAGTATTTCATTCACAGCGATTTTTGAGAATGCAGAATATCCCTTAGAACAGAGGGGGAGGCGCTTCTTCTAGGGAGGGGTAAGACAGCTACTAATGCAAACTGCTTAGAACTACTTCTTCCTATGCTGTTCGATTAACTCAAGCAATTGCTCATCCGAAAGTGTTTCATTCCACCCTTTCCTTGCCCTAACACGAACAGTTTGTTCTCCACCTGAAGGTGTGCAAACGATCGTAACATCGTCGTCCTGTATTTCATCTGCTTTCTCTGCCAGTGCATCATTCTGGCTTAAGGCCTGCACACATTGCCAACGGGTGTTTTGCTGGTCCTGAATTTCGCGTTGAATCATATTTTCCCCAAGGCAATAATTATACCTTCGTTTTGGGCCTGTGGGTCTTAGTTTCGGGGTTACCGCTGAGCTTTCGCCAAATCCTTTAATCGCCCTATAAATTAGTCGCATCTGAAAATAACATTACAGTAATGCAAGGCCGATGACGACAAAGAAACCGCCCGTTACAGGTACTATCTTTCTCCCTTTCTCCCGGCCCTCACCGCTCATCACTGTCTTTGTCGGCTTCCATCAAAAATGTAGCGGAGTATTTGCGCAAAACCCGCGCTTTGCCTTCCGTGCACGCTTTCGCAGGCTCATACTATCGTAACTTCATCATATGGCCAGGCAGGATGGTTATATAAGAGCAACAGGCAACATCAACGATGTTACACTTTACATCCGCAACGGCGTCTATTACGCCCGGATGAAAAGCTGCCTC
>JAEZDR010000102.1 GCA_023433265.1 Bacteroidota bacterium
ACTACCTTAGCGCCCTGTTCTGCAAAAAGGTTAGCAGTGGCCCGCCCTATGCCAGAACCTCCACCGGTTATAATGGCTACTCTTTTTTCTAATAGTTTCATACAATCCTCCTTGTTTTTACATGGGCAACCAACTATTGCCCTGTATGATGCAAAGCTAGAAATAGCCCCTTCCCGCAGCAATGCGAAAAGGCAAGAAAAGGCCTTGATATAAGTCAATAACATTCCATAACGCATTCCTTTAGAAGAAGACAATAGGGTATTAGCTACAGCCTTAGATTGGAGCAGGTGCAATGTATTTACGGCGACATCCCACCCAAGCGCGGCGAAGAAGCGCGTAGCGTAGGGATCTTCATCTTGATGATGACACCACTCTTTACAAGATACTGTTAAACCCGGCCGCCCTTCGCAAACGCATTAACAACTCGCAGAAGCTTTAAGAACAACGACCTCCTTGTAAAATTCAGTTGCTACAAGCTTTTCAACGAAGCGTTAAAAACCAAGCTATTTGTTGGGTGATGAATTCCTTAACGAGCGACAGTAGAAAAGAAGCTTCAAACTGAGAACACTCATTGTTGTGCCCACATGCGGGAAACTATCTTGCGGCGCAAATAGAAAAAAATGAAATCAGTTCAGTATAACATAGCACAGAAAGGTTGTTATGCAGTTATATTCTTAATCATCTTCAGCATCTCTAATGTTGCACTTGCACAGAAACGCTGGAGCGTAGGTCTCAGGCCTGCAGTAGGTTTTACAACCGAAAAGCTTGGAGGCTTGTCAGCCAAAACAGGGATTGGATTTGATGCCACCGTGGGTTACCGGTTTATGCCTCACCTTGAAGCTTATGGCGGATGGAGCTGGAATAAATTTCCTACAGAAAGAGCAGGCACATTAGGCAAGCTCGACTTTGAGGAAACCGGTTATTGTTATGGTTTCCGGTTTATTCACCCCATTCATAAAAGCAGGTTATCCTACCTTATACGTATGGGCGGATTGTACAACCATATTGAAGTGGAAGATGCGCATGGCAACATCATCGGAAACTCCGGCCATGGTTTTGGATGGGAGCTGGAAGGAGGACTTGTTATACCACTCAAAAATAATTGGTACCTCACCCCCGGAGTACGCTACCGCTCACTGACAAGAGATGTGAAGATGAGCCACACCACAACCTCCGTCGATCTTAAATATATCTCCGCCGGTATTGACCTCTCCTGGCGCTTCGGAAAATAGTTTCCTATTGACTATTCACCATTGCCTATTCACCATTGCCTATTCACTATTCACCATCTCGCCTCCCATAAATATGGTAGCCTTTCAGATAATAAAAACAAATATCTACCCCTCCTTGCACAAAACCCCGAAAACAACGCTGACCTTTATAAGCAAATAATTTTTGCTTATGAAATACTTGTTGATGCCACTGGCTGCTACACTGCTCCTTTTTTCTTCCTGCAAGAAAGATTCAGACAACCCTACTCAACCCACAGGCGCATGCAACCAAAACCCCGCAAAGATTGGCAGCGTGTACACAATGAAATTGCTACAAAACGGCCAAACCTACACCCAAACCGTAACCGGCGATACCACCGTGAACGGATTAAAATACCTCCGCATTCACACGAATACCGGTGGCCAGACAGGCGTGGGCTACCTTGGTGTAGATGCTAGCGGGCAGGTGTGGCAAATTACGCCCCCTGCAGGCGACCTTGGTTCTACAAATATGATTATGGTGCAGACAGCAAAACCCGCAGGCACTACATGGAGCTATCTCCAAATGAGCCAAAGTGCACCCGGTATCGTGGATTATAAATACACAATGACGCAAGTGTCAACCACGGAAACCATTACAGTCGCAGGCAAATCATACAGCAATGGCATAAAGGTAAAAGTGCGGCTTGATGTTACCTATCAAGGCACCCCCATGTCATCGGCCGAGACCGGCTTTACCTGGTTTTGCGGCCTTGGCATAGGTGGCTCAGAAGCAAACGGCGCCCCTTACTCGCAACTCATTAATTTTGTCTACTAGAAATCAGAAAAAACCATCAATCTCAAAAGGCCGGCTTTTTAGCTGGCTTTTTTATTGTTCGGTCATTGCCACATTGCTCAACCCTTTGGGCGTCGCACACTTCAACTAACACTCATCTATCGGCAAAGCCTGTTTGCATCAAATGCCAGCACCTGTCATTGGATGCTTCAACTACTCATAAACTGCAGGATGCCTATTTTTACCCGCGGTAATTATTCATTATTGATTCGCTCATAAAGAAACACGATGGATCTATATAACCAGGTTTTTGAAAACAACAGGCAATGGGTCGCAGACAAAAATGCAACCCAACCGCAGTTCTTCGAACAATTGTGTAAAGGTCAATCTCCGGAAATACTTTACATCGGCTGTAGTGATAGCCGCGTAACTGCAGAAGAAATTACCGGCATTAAGCCCGGCGAAATGTTCGTACACCGCAATATTGCTAACCTTGTACCCAATAATGACAATAGCTCAGAATCCGTAGTGCTGTACGCCATCGAGCATTTAAAAGTAAAACACATCGTGGTTTGCGGCCACTACTATTGTGGCGGAGTGAAGGCTGCCATGAAGAGCCAGGACCTCGGCCTCCTAAACCCATGGCTTCGCAACATAAGGGACGTGTACAGGCTGCACAAAGCCGAACTTGATGGCATTGAAGATGAAGATGCGCGCTACAACAAACTTGTGGAGCTAAATGTATTGGAACAGTGTACCAATGTAATTAAGACGGCTGCTTTTCAAAAGTCGTATGTAAAATACAAATCGCCGTCTATCCACGGCTGGGTGTTTGATGTTGCAAGCGGCAAGCTCATCGACCTTCACATCGATTACGAGCACATCCTGCATTCCATACAGGAGATTTACGACCTCACCAAAGATGCCTAAGCTTAGCTGGCTTGTTGAAAATGAAGGCGATACGGTAAGCTTTGCATCATTTTTGCTGCCCCCTATGAAAAACTATCATGAACTTCAAAAATCAGTTACTGCTTGTAACCACCTTGCTGTTTTCTTCCACTGCTTTCGTTAGTTGCGATAGTGCCCCTGAAGGTGACAACGCAACAATCACCGATGAGCAGAAAGCCGCCGCCGGTGCAGGTCAAAACTTTACCGTGGATACTTCAGAATCTTACATTCGCTTCACGGGCCATGGCGTTGGTAAAAACCATAAAGGAAAGTTCCGCCTCTCCTCTGGCGAGGTGGCTGTAGCAAATAATCAAATCACAGGCGGCAGTTTCGTCATCAATATCAAGAGTATGGACCTCGACGAGAAAGGCGGCATTTTCGATGCAAAGCTTCGTCCCCACCTTATGAGCGGCGACTTTTTTGATGCGGACAAATTCAGCACTGCCCGCTTTGAAATCACTAATGTAGCGCCCTATAGTTCCGATGGTAAAGACACATCGATTGTAGAAGGAGCCAACTTCTCCGTCAGCGGTAACCTTACGCTCAAAGACGTAACGAAAAACATCACCTTCCCTGCTCGCATCGACCTGGATGATCAAACTTTAAAAGCCAAAGGCAACTTTGACATCGACAGGAGGCAGTGGACGATGAACTATGGCAATGACAAAACCCTCGGCGATAATTTCATTTCCGAAACAGTGAATATAGAGCTGGACCTTGAGGCTAAGCTGGCTGCCAAACAGTAAAAAACATTGTCTTCAATAAAAGAAAAAAGACGGAGCAGGCTGCTCCGTCTTTTCTATGTTTAAAGAGAATCTTCTTACTCCGCTTTAATAATTTTCACGCTGCTATTGCTATCACCGCCCGTCATCTTCACGGTATAGTATCCCGCAGGTAGTGCACTTAGATCCACCGGCAAAACATGCACCCCCGCTGCCAGGGTTGTGCTACTCACAGTCTTAACCCTAACACCCGATGCATTAATGAAGGCAAGTTGTACCGGTGTGGCCCTGCTCACGCGAATTGCAATATTAGCGGATGTCCTCACCGGGTTGGGATATACAGCCAATCCTTCGCCACCGTCAGCACGCATTACCTTGAGCACTGCTGAGTAACGATAGCTGCCATCCACATCTATTTGCTTAAGCCTGTAATAATGAATACCGGCAGTTACGTTTTCATCCAGGTACGAGTACTGAGTGGTTGCATCTGTTTTACCTGCTCCATTCACAAAAGTTAATGCCTGCCATTCCACTCCTGAAAGGCTATGCTGAATTTCAAAGCCTTTGTTATGGATCTCGTTGGCGGTTGACCATTCAAGCAGGATATTCCCGGCGGCCTCTCTACCGCTAAACTTCAGCAAGGTTACGGGCAGGCCGGATGTAGTTAATGCGTTAAAAGCTATTGCTGACAAGAAGTTATCATTCTCTGTTATGGGCGTGTTGGCGTTGGTAACGGTGTAAGGATTTACCTGTACAGAAGCACCTGAAAAGTTAGCGCCAAAAACTAATTTATCTTCAATAGCAGCGAGGTAAGGCGCATTAATCGATTTGGATTGAAACCTTACCTGCGCTTTGAGATTAAGGTTTGAGTCAAGCACTATCAGCCTTGCAGTATCTATTGCTGCCAGCGCAACGACTAGATCATTACCAGGTGTTACAATAAACCTGTTCGAAATATTTTTGCCCATCAGCAACGATGAAGAAGTAAGTGTGCTGGATGCAGTAATTGCACCGGAAGCAGCTTCCACCTTCTGTAAAACAAGTTGCTGCGGTGCACTTGAAGTTGGTTTCATTTGATGAGCCCAGAACAAACTATTATTATTCAAAACCAATCCATCAATTGCGTCGAACGTTACATAATAGTGTGGAATTAGCCATTGCGTCTGTTGCTGTGCATTCAATTTTGCGAGAAAATTAATATACGAGGTTGATGGCAGAAAAGCACTGATACCATCAAATACAGCAGATGGAAAACACGTGCCCGAAACATAGATTTCGTTATTCTTATCAACTACAATGCTGCTGAAAGTTCTTACATTAGTAATAGTCTTGTTCCATATTTGTGTACCGGTGTAGGTGTAGCGGGTAATACTCCCTACCGTGCCCGATACGCTGGTTAGATATATATCGTTACTGGGACCCGTGGTAACCCGGCTTGCCAGGCTTGTACCCGTGTAGGTTTGATCGCCAGATGCCCAAACTACGTTGCCTGCACTGTCCAATTTTACAATGAACACCCCTGATGATACCGACGGCCTTGTTAGTGTGAAGCTTCCCAATGAAAGTGTCCCGTTATAGGCGCCGGCCAGCAGGATATTGTCCAGCGAATCCGTGGCCACAGACAACACGACTGCTGTGGCAGGAAAGTTTTTTTGCCAGGCAAGCATACCGGCCGAGTCCTTCTTTTGTACAAAAAGATCGCCCATGTACGCCCCGTTTACTGAGAGTGTAGCTTTTCTGTTATTGATAACTACGATTGCGTCCCCTGATGATGTACTGGCAAGCGCTGAAATAAAATGATTGTGGCTAAACCCGAGGTTATGTGCCCACGAAGCAGTTTGTGCAATGCCGGATACAGCCAGCAACCCGGCAATAAGTGCAAGGAAAAGTTTGGTCATTGTGCAACAGATATAAAAAAGGAAAGATACACAATCCTGTCATATCGTTGCCTTCATCAGGCCAGGAACATCTTCGATGCTGCACCTCTCGCGGCCCGGCCCCCTTCTTCATCGTGGAAAAGG
This sequence comes from Bacteroidota bacterium, assembly GCA_023433265.1. Taxonomy (GTDB): domain Bacteria; phylum Bacteroidota; class Bacteroidia; order Chitinophagales; family Chitinophagaceae; genus JAEZDR01. The sequence goes on from JAEZDR010000102.1 coordinate 5,678, forward strand.
ACCGGGGATGAGGTCGCCCGATTGACCATTCACTATTGCCTATTCACTTCCCCCCATTTCTCATTTATTTCTTTATTTTGATCCACACCTCAAGCAAATGAAAAAAGCCATCCAACTGCTCCTGCTGCTTTTACCCTCCTTTGCACTGAAAGCACAACCCACCTACCTGCACTGCGGCAGGCTCATTGACGTGCGCGCAGGAAAGGTGCAGGAAAGCATGACCATCATCGTGGACAAAAACAAAATCATCGACGTCCAAAAAGGATACACAACACCCACTGCCGGCGCCAGGCTAATAGACCTCAAGGGCAGCACGGTAATGCCCGGACTCATGGACATGCACGTACACATGGAAACGGAGACGAAAAAAGGCGGTGTTGTAGACCGCTTTATCATGAACCCTGCTGATATCGCTTATGAAGCAAGCCACCATGCCTATGTAACCCTGATGGCAGGCTTTACCACTGTGCGCGACCTTGGCGGCAGCGGGGTAAACATTTCATTGCGCAACGCTATCAATAAAGGCCTGGTAGTGGGGCCGCGCATATATGCTGCAGGTAAATCAATTGCCACTACGGGTGGACATGCCGATCCTACCAATGGCTACCGGAAAGATTTAATGGGCGATCCGGGTCCGAAAGAGGGCGTAATCAATGGTCCCGAGGATGCAAGAAAAGCAGTGCGCCAGCGGTATAAGGACGGCGCTGACCTGGTAAAGATAACTGCTACAGCGGGTGTGCTTAGCCAGGCAAAAGATGCAATGGGTGCGCAGTTTACTGATGAGGAGTTGAAAGCGATTATGGAAACGGCGAAGGATTATGGTTACCGTGTTGCCGCTCATGCACATGGTGCTGAGGGTATGAAAAGGGCTATCAAAGCAGGAATCACTTCAATAGAACATGGAACCTTTATGGATGATGAAACAATTGCGCTGATGAAGCAGCATGGCACCTGGTATGTTCCTACCATTACCGCAGGAAAAGCTGTGGGTGACTCTGCAAAGATCGCAGGCTACTATTCTGATCTAGTCACGCCGAAAGCTTTGATGGTGGGACCTAAGATACAAAGCACCTTCAGCAAAGCCTACAAAGCAGGAGTGAAGATAGCTTTCGGTACCGATGCCGGTGTTTTCAAGCATGGCGAGAACTGGAGAGAATTCGGCTTTATGGCAGAAGCAGGAATGCCTGCTATGGAAACCATACGCAGTGCAACACTTTATGCCTCAGATTTGTTAGGCACCAGCGACATTCTGGGTGTGATAGAAAAAGGAAAACTGGCCGACATCATCGCCGTTGAAGGCGACCCGCTTACTAACCTAAGCCTCATGGGTAAAGTGCATTTTGTGATGAAGAATGGAGAAGTATATAAAGGCGCAAAGTAGAGGCTATCTACTTTGGCACACTCTTTTCATTCCTAACACAGACGAGTGAAGAAAGAGAGAGAGATTGGAGTTGTGATGAGAGGAATTGTGAGAGAGATGAGTGAACGTCGTTAGGTTTACCTGCGTTATGCAGAGAGTGGTTGAACCTTATAGAAAAATGTCCCGGCTAGTACCCGGGACATTTTAATTTATTCCAAAACAATGGGCATTAAATGAAATCGCCCTCATGCTAAACCTGCCTCATTTATACGGAAGGTGCGTAGACACCAGCTTCCCTTGATCCTTTATGAAACTATATAACTATAATTAAGCCTTTTTTTCACTGAAAAGGAATAATGCAACTAGCTATTTCTCGTTGTTTGGCGCTTGAGTTTTTTTTGTTTGTATATTGTATATATCGTTCCTAAAAGTTGTAAAACGATAGCAATCCCAACTGAAGTAACGATCAAAGGCATCTTGCGGGCATCAACAAGCAGAATACCCATTATTACGCAAAGGGCAACAAGCCAGATTAAATTGAAAATAATTTTGTATCTCATTTCAACTAATATTCCGGTAACATATCCAAGTTAGTATTTTTTGCACACACTATACCACATGCTGCGGAAATAGACATTGAACCTGCACCCCAGAAAGAAGGCGTGCCAAACCTACTTGTCACGTTAACAAGAAGTAACATTGTTGCACAATGTTCATCCATGAAACAAGCAATATGTGCGTCAGAGATACAATCTTTAGTACACGCCCACCAACTTCTCTGCTGAATAAATGTTTCATCATAGTCAAATGGTAGTGGCTCCTCAAATGTTCGATATACATCGTGTCTAAATGTTCTAAACCCTCCAAGCTTCATCCGATCGACAGTAAAAACGTCTGCCCCTTTATATTCTTCTGTTGAGTCTACACCTACGAATATAGCATTAAGAATCGTATTTTGACTCGAAACATAGCCAAGCATATAACCAATTTTGCCGGTTTCTCGGTAGATCGGTGTTATGTAAACAGTATGTTCCAGTTGAGGCTCTTCCCCTTCTGGTTGATAAAAAATATTGTACTCAAATGTGCTATCCAGATCTTCTGCTGTTATGGTTGGGCAGTCATCACTTTCTATGGTGGAAATGGACCTTGACTTTCTACTTATCTCCTTTTTTGTACCGATTTTGTACCGTTCAATTTTCGATAATTCGGATTGTGCCTCTCCAATTGCACTGTCAACAGAAGTGCTGCTTTTCCTACAAGATTGCCAGATAAAAAAGCCTAACACCAGAACTAGTAGAAAAAAAACTTGATATTTCTTCATAGCAATTAATTTTCCACTAAGTTCACTACTTACAAATGTAGCTTCCTATGAGATTTGCAATGTTTTGAGATGAATTTTATCATTTGCCTGAAATCTTCACTACTCATACAGTTTCCAAGGATATTTATGCATTGCTTCTCTGCTGGGACCCATATTGATACCTTCTTTCCTTTGTCCACCAACGAGTGAGAGAGTGAGATTGAAATGGAGAAGAGGAGCTGGGAGAGCGATTAATGAGCGTCATGTTTAGGTGAAACCAGGCAAATAAGCTAAGTATGGATGAACCGAATAGCAAAATGTTCCGGCTAGTACCCGGGACATTTTTATTTGCACCCTTTTTTACTTAGCTCGTGCGCATCATAGGTTTATGATAGTAAATATGTAGACCTACCCTAAAACCATTCTACAATAGCCACCTGCCAGGGGTTTATCTCGAGTGTGACACTTGTGTTTCTGCACCAGCTTAATAAGGCAGCATCCTGCAAATTCTTCCTTCCGGTAAATCATCAATCAGGTAGCCTTTCATGACATTTGTCATTTTTCAGCCCCACCTCATCCCCTACCTTTCCTTTTAAATGTATAGCGGCGGGGGTTGCCAGAAAGATGAACCCGTTTTACGATTCTCTTTTCCCGTTTGCCCTTTCCCCTTTCACGTCCCATGGCTTACGTACTAGGCCCCATACGATTCACCGGCACCATAGGTGATGCCACCTTCTACAAAATGCAGGGTGAGTACCACGTGCGCACCAAAAGCAGCCTCACCGGTAAGAAGTTTTGGAAACACCCCGCATTTGCCGGTAGCCGCGACAGTTGTAAACGCTTTGCCCTGGGAAACAAACTGGCTTCCGGGGTCTATCGCTCCCTTCCAAAACAACAACAACACTACGCCCTCTTCTGCCAGTTAAAAACCATGGCTATTCATTGCCTCAAACTGCAATGGACAACCGAACAAACAATACTACACTTGCAGCAGCAGGCCGAAAAGGTGGTTTACATCCTGCCCAAAAGGAAACGTAGGCCCCGCCCTAAAAAAGCATTCCCCTACGCGTTATACATAAATTGCGATTATATAGCGCTCACCGGTGGCAGGCTTAATCAACTGCTAAACCACTTCAGCAGCGAGTATTTGGCAGAATGGGCAAGGCAGGTACTCAGCGCCCATGCAATAGCCCCTCCTGCCGCCCTTGCTGAAAGAGCAAGAGCATAATTACCTCGCTTACCTTCATGGCATGCTTATGCCCTGTCGTGAAATAACAGGAATTTCCCGCCCATCTCAGCCATTTTTCCTCTTTCTCCTGCCGGCATCTGCGCCCTATCTCCGTGCAAGTAGTACCCAACTAGCACTCAATTAGCATTCAATACCTGGCCACTACCCCATCACAACCCTATACCTACCCTATCAATCAGTAAGGTTACTGCGTGCCTGTAATGGCAATTGTTGCCTGCAGATACAGTTGGTATCAGCGCTGCACACCATTAGGTAAAATCGACACTCTCTGCAGGTTAGCCGGGCTGTGTAATTCACAGTTGCATACTGTAGCATCCTGACACGCATCAACCTTTTACACCTCATTATCCCCTATTTTCATGCTTTTGTAATTGTTGTTAAATAATCATTATGGGTTATCGTTCAATGGAGGAATGCCTCGTTGACCTGGAAAGACACGGCCATCTTGTTCGCATAAAAGAAGAAGTAGATCCTCACCTGGAAATGGCTTCAATTCATCTGAGGATGTATGCCATGCAAGGGCCGGCCTTATTGTTTGAGAACGTAAAGGGAAGCAGGTTTCGCGCGGCATCCAACATTTTCGGAACGCTTGACAGGAGTAAGTTCATCTTCAGGGATACGCTCGAAAAAGTGCAGCGGCTACTGCAATTGAGAAGCGATCCTATTAAAGCGTTGAAGCATCCCTTTGATAACCTCTCATCAGGCTTGGCTGCGCTCAATGCATTACCGATGAAGAACCCTGCAGACAAGCCTGTCCTGCACCAGCAAATCCGCATTTCAGATATCCCGCTCATCAAACACTGGCCAAAGGATGGAGGCGCATTTGTTACGCTGCCACAGGTGTACACGGAAGATGTAGACAAGCCCGGTATTATGAAAGCTAACCTTGGCATGTACCGCATACAACTTAGCGGTAACCAGTATGTGCAGGACCAGGAAATTGGCCTGCATTATCAATTACACAGGGGCATTGGAGTACACCAAACAAAAGCAGCGAGGAAGGGAGAACCACTTAAGGTTAGTTGCTTTGTGGGCGGGCCACCATCGCACACTTTATCAGCCGTAATGCCTTTGCCTGAAGGCATCAGTGAAATGACCTTCGCCGGACTTTTAGGCGGCAGGCGCTTCAGGTATATGTACCAGGATGGCTTTTGCCTGAGTACTGATGCTGATTTCGTCATCACAGGAGTAGTCTATCCGGGTGAGAATAAACCGGAAGGCCCTTTCGGCGACCATCTCGGTTACTACAGTCTCGTCCATGACTTTCCATTGATGAAAGTGCACAAAGTGTACGCAAAGAAGAACGCAATATGGCCATTTACGGTAGTAGGCCGGCCTCCGCAGGAAGACACATCTTTTGGTGCTTTGATACACGAAATAACAGGCGATGCACTGAAAGATGAGATACCCGGCTTAAGAGAAGTAAACGCAGTGGATGCTGCCGGAGTTCACCCCTTGTTGTTGGTTACAGGAAGCGAAAGATATACTCCTTACACTCCCGCTAAACAACCAGCAGAACTGCTCACCATTGCAAACCATGCTTTGGGAACTGGTCAGTTAAGCCTTGCCAAGTTTTTGTTTATTACGGGCGATGAAAAGGACGCCGTTTCTGCACATCATATTGAACCGTTCTTTCATTACCTGCTGGAAAGAATTCATCTTGACAGGGACATTCATTTCTATACCAACACCACAATCGATACGCTTGACTATTCAGGAACCGGGTTGAACAGTGGTAGCAAAGTGGTGTTTGCAGCTTATGGCGATAAGGCACGCGAACTTTGCGCTGAAGTACCCGATGCATTAAAGCATTTGCAACGGTTCCATAATGCCCAGTTATGCATCAAAGGGGTGGTGGCCTTACAAACCGATGCCTTCAGCAGTTATGATAAAGTTCAGGATGAAATAACCACCCTTGACGAGCAACTGAAACACAGGCTCGACAATTTAAAAGGAGTTGCGATGATAGTACTATGCGATGACAGCAGCTTTGTTGGCAACAGCTTGAACAACTGGTTATGGGTTACATTCACCAGGTGCAATCCTTCGCATGATATTCATGGCATAGCTACCTTTACACAACATAAACATTGGGGTTGCAACGGGCCGGTAGTGATAGATGCACGAGTAAAACCTCATCACGCCCCCGCTCTCGAATTAGCCCCCCAGGTAGAAAAGCGAGTAGATAGGTTATTTGAAAAAGGGGGCAGTTTGTATGGTGTGAAAGGCAGGTAGGTGAGCGATCTTCCCCATGTATTCGCAATCCAACGCCGGGAATGTCGCTGCTTTGCCCCTACAGGGCAACACATTTTTATTCCATATCATTTTGCTACCGATCCGCCGCCCCTACAGGGCGAGAAGCAGCCTCACGCCTTGATTGGGATGACATGCCTGGGGGCAATGACTAGTTAAGATAATGTTTGTTAAGGGTTTACCATGGGTTTGCTATGGGTTTGCTATGGGTTTGCTATAGGCTTGCTTGCAGATAACTTAATAGTAAAGACGCTGTAAAGACGCTGTAGATACGCTGTAGATACGCTGTAGACACGCTGTAGATACGTTCTAGATACGCGTTAAAACTGAGATTGGTTATTATTTAGGAGGTATTGAGGAAAAGGAATGGTTGGATAGCATGGAACCAAAAGGGGTGGGACGAATGGAACGGGTGAAGGGATATTAGTATTAAAGGAAAACCCGGCTATCACTAGCCGGGTTTTTTACAATCCATTCTAAAACCTATTGCCCCACCGTCTTTATCAACGTTCCGGCAGGTACATTATCTGTCAGCTTCATGCCGTTCAGGATGGCCAACTCTTCCATTCGTTTGTCGGCCATACCAAAACCACGCAAAGCGTTTTGTAGGGTGGTTGATTGTGCAACCGTCTTAATACGGATGCGCTCCGGCTTCTTATTCAGCTTGCTGGCATCTGTAAGCGTTCTAAAACCCTCCATAGTACCCTGGAAAGTAGATGCATAATTATTAAAGTCCTGCGCCGATGTTACACCAATGAAGTGATAGATGGTACTGCCCTGTTGGATGAAGTAAGACAATGTTCTTATCACACTGCCGTCCTGTTGTTGCTGATCAGCTACTACTGCAATGGCAGGCAGCCCGTTTACATTCGTTTGCCTGCTTTCCACCTGTGTTAGCTTAAACTGTTGCAAGGTATTAGCAGCAGCCTCCTGCAATGTCTTTCCCTGTGCCAGCGTGAATATGATGAGTGCCCGCTGATCAGGGGCTGCCAGTTGTACCTGTTGTGGCGTATTGGCATATTGCCATCCCGCCGGCGTTGGAAACTGGAACTTAAGTTCAGGATGATAGAATACATTGTTCTCCCTGAATCCCTGCCGCGGATCTTCGCCATAAATAAGACCTTCAATCCGGCGTAGGTAAGTGTTGCGGTTAACAGCAGGGTTTGTAAGGTTTAGCTGACGCTTCATATCTGTCGCAAGTTCCTGTACGGTATTGTGCCTGTCGCCCGGATTAGGGTGAGTGGACAAAAGATCAGGAATAGGATCAGAGCCAGCTTTATGTTGCTGACGTTCAAGCGTGGTAAAAAAGTCGGCCATGCGTGATGCATCGTAGCCTATCTTGCTGGAATACTCCACTCCCAACTTGTCTGATTCCCTTTCGTCGTCGCGTCCAAACTTAAGCATGAGTAGTCCAAGGCCCTGGGACACCTCCTGCCCAAACTGCGCCAGCTTAGGCGATAATATCATTCCTGCAAGCAATCCTACCTGTCCCAGCATCGCGTTCCGCTGTTGAATGACAGAATGGCGCGCCGTGATGTGCCCTATCTCGTGGCCTAACACTCCGGCAAACTGTGCCTCATCGTTGAAGTGCGCCATAATGCCCCGCGTGAAATAAACATAGCCGCCTGGCACTGCAAAGGCATTGATCACATCCGAATCCACGATCCTGAACTGGTAGTCCAGGTTCTTACGATGCGATATGGCACCCATTGCCTTACCTTTTTCATTAATGAAGCGCTGTAAGGCAGAATCCGGGTAAAGGCCGTACTGGGCAATGATTTGAGGATCTGCCTCTCTACCCATAGCTAGCTCCTGTTCTTCGCTCATAAGTACCAACTGGCTTTTCCCGGTTACAGGATTGCGCGCGCAGTTATTACAAACGAAACTAATAGTGACGAGGAGCGAGTAAAAACCAATCTTATTAAACATATGCAATTGTAAATGAGTGATTATCTAACAAAGTTATCATACAATAGCAATGCCACAAGGGCATATAGAACAAGTAAGGATTCCCTTTCCTGCTCCTATTTGCCGTTTTGGCTCTTTTCCCTTCTAAAGAATTTATGCTACCACCTTCATCTTGCCCAATAGTTCATCAAGTCCGCGCTGGGCTTGTTTCAGTCCTTCTTCCATGCCCATTTCCAATACCGTACTGAGTGCTTCCGGCGTAGGATACTGTGCTACAATCGTAACCCTTGTGCCGTTTGGGGTGGCTTGAAAGGTGTTTCGCCAGGTAGCTACCGGCAGTTGCTCGTTGATGTTTCCTTCGGCATCAGCGAAGGCATCTTTACCGGAATAAAAATGATGGTGTTCTATCTCGCCGAATATCTGGAGCGCTCCATGTCGCTCGCCATTAGGTCCTACCATTTCATATATCCATTTACCGCCCACTTCAAAGTCCATACTTTTTGTTTCGCAGCGCCAGGGATGAGGCGCCCACCACTGGTCAAGAAGCTGAGGGTCGGTCCAGGCTTTCCATACAAATGCAAGGGGGGCTTTAAACTCACGGATTACTTCAAGCTTACCGGCAGCGAGGTCTTTGTTTACGGTGGCTTCCATATGCAACGATTTAGCAGGTTAAGGTAAGAAAAACCAACAAGTAATAAAGTAAACACAAGCTTTCATCTGTAACCCAAAAGAAAAGGCCACCTTATTCAGGCGGCCTTTGTCTTTATTATCAAGGTACTAACTATTTGCTTGCCAGCAGGGATGCGCTCCAGTCAAAATCTGCATTAATGATTCGAGAAGCTTGCGCGTAACGCATGTCATCTCCGTGGCTGTAGAAAAGTGTTCCGCCTTTAATCTGGTCAATGATTTCCCTGTTTTCAGCTGGTGGAACTGCAGGACAACCAAAGCTTCTGCCCATCATAATTCCCGACTTTGCACGAGCGCCTGCTACATATTCAGCAGCATGCATCACTACGGCACGGTTGCGAACGTTATCATTAAAACCAGCTTCCTGTCCGTCAAGGCGCATGCTGTAACCTTTACTACCGTAATAGGTTTCAGCAGTAACCATAAAGCCGAGGCTCGTCATGTTAGAGCCTTCTGAATTAGAAAAGCTCTTAGCCATGGTAGAACCTGAATTCTTTCCATGCGATACATAGGTATGATGGAGCACCTTTCCGTTATTAAGATCAAGGATATACAAACGCTTAGCACTGCTGGGCTGGCTATAATCAGCAATGGTGAGGATACCAGGCCTGCTGATCTTTCCTTTATTAAGAAGAAAATGATAGCCTGCTATCGCTTTTTGGAATACATCTTTATCAAGGCCTTTAGCATTAAGGCTAAAGAGGTTATACAGTGAATCAGTGTATACTAAAGCACCCGACTTTGCTGATGCTTTTGTGGTAACAAGGGCTGGGAATGCTTTTTCTTTCTTCTCTTTATCTCCGTTGTTTACAGGCTCATTAGCCACGGAAGTAAAAGCAATAGAAGTAAAGGACAGTAAAGCAATTCCGGAAGCGAACACCATTTTCCTCATCTCATTCATGTTTTTCATAGGGTATAGATTGCGGGTTGAACAACTGCTTCATCGTTAACCGGACACAAATGTCGCACTCTTTACTTGATTAGTTATTATAATATGAATGAAATCTCCATTAAAAAAACCTTACTGCTGTTGCTTTACACGTATGCGTTTTGTTTGAAACTCGCTGATGTAAATCTTTATGAGCAACAGGAACAGTGCTATGATGATTGGCCCAAAGATCAACCCTATGAAACCAAAGATTTTAGCGCCGATGATCACCCCAAAGATCGTTATAAGGGGGTGAATATTTCCGAGCTTTTTCGCAAAGAAAATGCGAAAAACATTGTCTACCACGCCAACTATAACAATCCCATAAACAAGTATTAACGTCCCTTTAAGATTTTCACCCTGTGCGAACAACACTATACTAAGCGGCACATAGCCTGCTGCTGAACCCACGAACGGTAGCATGGATGCAATGGAGGTAATCACAAACCAGAACATCACATCAGGTACGCCAATTATAAGGTAACCTATTAATGCCACCACACCCTGCAGTAAGGCTATCAATGGCACACCGACTGCGTTTGCATAAACGAGGTTAGAAAGTTCAGAACCAATCCATCCAATGTTCTCATCCTTTAGGGGAATGTATTCATAGAGAAAGTCTTCCATCTCCAGGCTTTTCACCAGCATAAAGTAGAGAATGAAATACATAAGCGCAATAGTGGTAAGCGTATCGAATGTTGCACCTAACAAATTAGGTAGCGTGTCTGCTATATAAGCATTCACCCTGTCGAGATTGGATTGCGAAAGCAGTTCAATATCATACCGTGCTTCTACATTGGAGGCAATCTTGCGGATAGAAGCGATCACTTCACTTGAGTGATTAATTGCATAGCCCACTTTTGATGAAAGCACAGACACAAAAGCCCAAACGGGCACAAGAAAAACCAGGAACGACGTGAACATAAGAATGCCGGCTGCCAGGTCCTTCTTCCATTTACGCCTGTAAACGAGACGATGCATGGAATTGCGCATGATAACGTAAAACGTAACAGCACCCAGGAAAGCTGGCACGAATCCTCTCATTTCCCTGAACAGCAGGATACCGAGGATAATGAGCAGGACGAAGAAGCTTATCTGCCTGATTTTTAGCTCGTCAACTGTACCCATAAGAGCACCAAAGTACGGAGAAGATCGCAATCAGTAACTTACCTCACACACCTAACACCATCGCGCGCTGCACTGCGGTTGGTAAAGCTAGCCTGGTAAGCTGCGGTAAGTTCAAATCCTCCCCTCCAACTGCTTGCCTGTGCCAGGCGTGATATATTGATGTCGTAGCTAATGCCGAGACTCATATCAAACCAATCAAGCCGCACTGCGGGAACTATCGCATCGTTCCATCTGTAGGATGCCCCAAGAGAAAGGGTTGCCCTTTTATCAGCGTAAAACTGGTCGGCTACTTCTATTACATACATAGCGCCGGCAGCAAAAAGGCTGCTGCCACCTTGCAGGTAATAGTCGGCATAGATTTTAAACCTGTGTATATCGCTTGTAGGTGTTGAAAGTCCTGCATTTAAAACATACTTCGGATCGATATGCACGTTGCTATTGCTTGTATAAAAAGCCACCTTAGGCTTGTTGAAATGATACATCGCTGCGCCAATGTAATACCTGCTATCCTCACCAAATCCGCTTGCATAGGTTATACCCGTTGATGCATCCCAATAAGTAAAACCTGTACGCTGGAACACCTGGTTTGTGGGATTGTTGATGCTGAAAGATCCGTTCTGAAACTGGTCATCCAGCTTTAACTGTGTAGGATCAAACTGGCTGTTCACAGGGCCTGCCATAAATGCAAGCGAGATATAATCGTCGTAGTCGCCGCTAAGTGATTTATGGTAATTAAGTACGGGCATCAATTGTGTTCTTTTGAGCTTTACGTCGCCAGCCACATCATGTACTGCAGAGATGCCAAGGGTTAGCCAGTCGTTTCCAGCAAACACAGGAAACTTTATTTCTGCATTTAACGCAGAAGTTTTGAAAGGGGCTGATACGGACTGCCACTGGTTACGGAAAGCGCCGGAAACGCGCAGGTCGCCGTCGAATACCCCTGCCAATGCAGGGTTACGCAGCAGTGGCAATTGCTCAAACTGCGAGAAGTGAAAGTCCTGCGCTTGTAACCGGGGATTAAACAGAAACGTTAGAATTATCAGGTATAAAAAGGGTCTCATGTTGAATGTTTTCAATAGGGTTATTTCAATAGGGTTACGTTTCCTTTATGGATATAGGGTTGTTGGTTGTCGCATACAACTTCACAAGTAAATATGTACACACCCGGAGGGGCTTCTTTACCGTTCACTCTTCCATCCCACGCGTTGCCAATACTGTTGTCCGGGGCGAAGTTTGCTCTTTCAAACACCACCTGTCCCCACCGGTTAAACACTCTGAAAGACTTCACCAGCCTGATGCCTTTGCCCCTTACATGGAGGTAGTCGTTTACGCCGTCATTATCAGGCGTGAAGGCGTTGGCTACAAATACCTGTGCGTTTTCGCAGAATACTTTTACCTGGACTGTATCCCGTGCAATACATCCGAAGATGCTTGTTGCTTCCACAGCATACATCACATCTGTTGTTGCGGTAAGAACCGGTGCGGCACAATCGTCACAGCTCAGGTTATTGCCAGGATACCATCTCCAGGCTTTAACCGGACCGTTTGTCACCACAGGGTTAAGCGTAAGCTTATCGCCTGAAGCGAGCACCTTGTCCTGCCCAAGGTTTACAATTAACGGATCACACACTGCTACGGTAACATGGGCTGTATCCCGGAAACAACCATAGGCATCCTGTCCAACTACCCTGTAGTTAGTTGTAACAAGTGGTGCCACTTTTATAGATGCAGGGGACAACTGTACAGCATGTGTCATTGGATACCATTGGTACGAAGCGGCGCCACCTGCACCCAGTACTGTTGATTGACCAGCACAAATACTATCGTTTGCGGAAACAGACACCTGCACGGGTTGCACAACGGTTATGTTAACCGTGTCTGAAGCAGTACACCCCTGTGCGTTTTTACCCGTAACGACATAAGTGGTATTAACCATCGGCTTTACCACAGGCGAAGGACAAGAAGTACAGGATAAACCTGCAGCAGGAAACCATTGGTAGCTTGCTGCGCCAATGGTGGTAAGCGTTACCGACTGCCCTTTGCAAATAATATTGTCTGCTATAGAGGATACAACAGGAGAAGGCTTGATAACAATCTTTCGGGTGGCTGTATCATGGCAGCCGTGCAATGTACCTACCACAAGTGTGGCGTTAAACGTGCCTGCCGTATTGAAACTTACCAAAGGATTGATGGTTGACGCAGTGTATCCATTACCAAACGACCAACTATAGAAGTTCAGCGAATCCTGGCTATTAACGGCGGCGTTAAACTGGATGAATGATCCGCTGCAGGCAACCGTATCTGATATGATAGAAGCATCGGGTACCGCATTTACCTTCACCCACACATTTTGGGTTATTGTGTCCGTACATCCCGCTGCGGAAGTAACAACCAGGGAAACAGGATAGTAATTACTGCTGCTAAACTTTAAAGATGGTTTCGCGGTAGTGGAAACGCCAAGATGAGCAAACTTCCAATTCCACCCTGTGATGCCTGCGGACGAGAGAGAAGTATCTATAAATGTAAAGGTAGTATAGCCACAATAATTAACCTGTTGTGTGGTAAAGCCGGCCATCAAACGTGCGACCTTAATTGTGTCCTTTCCATGAACCGAAAAAGAGCAACCATTACCTAACACTTCCAACCAGGGCAGATAGTAACCGTTATGGTTGTAAACATGATATGCGAAAGATGCCTTTGTTACCAAAGATTGTCCATCACCGAAATGCAACCGCACAGAGTCAGCATTTGTCACATTGATGTTGAAACTCACCTGCTGCCCATTGCATACAGGCTGGGCATTATAGCTAAGCGAAGCAGTAGCTGCCGATGTTGTTTTGATAGTACGGGAATACTCGTACTCACATCCGCCGGGATGCTTTGCCTGCATCGTTACATTGAAAGTGCCAATGCCAATAAAACTGTGCTTAACCACATCGCCTGTATCCTTTTTACCGTTACCGAAGTTCCATACTGTAAACGCTGAAGGAGTAGATTGGTTGGTAAAAGTAACCGTAAAGGGCAGGCAACTACCAATTGAATCGGAAACACTAAAGTAACCTTGCTGTTTCTGCTTAATTACTATGCTTTGCGTTGTGGATGTATCACTACAGGTTAGTCCTGAAGGATAAGTTATGGAGGCGATAAGGCGCGGTTGATAGTTTCCACCAACCAGGTACTGGTGTGATGGATGCGTTAGGTAAGAGGATGTACCATCACCCAACAACCATTTAAACGAAGCAGCGGTATCGGACAGGTTGCTGAATTTAATACTATCGCCAACACAGGCAGATGCTGTGTTTGCTGCAAATGCAGCTACTGGAGTGCGGTGAACGGAGATAGCCTGTGATGTACTGGTATCTGAACAACCATTTGTTGCAAATACACTTACGGTGTAAGTGCCCGGTGTGGTGTATAGGTGGGTAATCGTATCAATGTTCTTATGGGTAGTAAGTACATTTCCATCTCCGAAATTCCAATTGAAAGCAGTAGCCCCTTTTGAGTTATTGAAGAAATTAACCACATGGGGAGCGCAGGCCGAAACATCTGTTCCGTTAGTTACAACATGCAGCTTAACAGCATTCGGCGATACCACCAGTTTATACTGCATCGTATCGCTGCCACATGAATTGTAAGCAATAAGGCTAACAGTGAATGTATCCTTTACCTGCGTATTATAAGTATGCTCAACCGCTGTATTAGTTGCAGTTACCTTTGATGCGCCGTCACCGAAAATCCATTTATAATTATTGTCGCTGCCAACACTGTTGTTGTTAAACGTAACTGTAAACGGAGAGCAACCGCTAGTCTTAGACGGAGCAAACAAAGCTTTAGGTTTTGCCTTTATTAATACAGCCCGGGTGGCAACCACCGTATCACAATCGAAAGAATACAACTTGATTAAGTAGACCGTATCAACGTTGTTATTGGCTGGATAAAGCGTAAACGATCCCGGTTGAACTGTTGACTCCAGCGTTCCAGTGCCAAGGTCCCAGGCATAGGTAAACTTATTGATTCCAGGTGTGGTGTTAGTAGCCGCAATTGTAAGGGGACCACAACCCACAGTGTCGGACAATGTAAACTGCAGTGCCGGCGACTGCATTCCAAAAATGGTTGTAGATGCGGTATCGCTGTTACAATTACCGGTAGCTATCAGTTGAATACGTAAAGAATCAGCCCCTGTTGTAAGATGATAACCAGGGAAAGCGGCACCCGAGCCGATTACAGAACCGTTGACCAACCACTGGTAGCCAAGCACCTGCCCGGAAGCAGATGCAACCAGGTCAGCGCTATCAAGCAAGTGTGGAGTGCAAAATTTAGCTGCTGCCGTTGTAAGTGAAATCGAAAGCGGTGGATTGAGTATCAACTTCACTGCGTTGCTTGTATCCGAAAGTGGCCCGGTGCAGGCGCCGGAAGAAACAATTCTTCTGAACCATTGAGTTGTATTTAGCAATCCCGGCTGGTAATGCTGTTGAATAGCACCTGGAACTAATGTCCAGTTTATGCTATCCTTGCTTTCAAGCCATTGATATGTGAAGTTACCCGTGCCGCCCTGGGGTAAAGTTCCTGAAAGAGGCAGAGGGGCTTGATTAAAGCACACTTGCTGCGATGCAACGATGATATTGTTTTTGAGCAATGGGGCAACATTGATATGAAGTATACCACTTACCTCACTACAGCCGCCTGAAGAAACCAATCGCCTGATGTACATGGAAGAATCGGCAAAGAAGCTATAGCTGGATGCATTAGCATCGGCAATGTTTAACCAGTTGATGGAATCCTTGCTCAGCTGCCATTGATACACGTAACTGCCCGTACCGCCTGAAGCCGGCAATGCGCTGATGGTGATTGCAGTAGTGCTGCAGGTATAGATAGAGGATGTGTCTATGTTGTTGACGATAGCATCGAACACGATAACAGAAACAGTATCCTTTTTGGCAACACAATCTCCATTGTTGATCGTCCATTCAAACTGATACTTACCTGCGCTTAAGCTGGCTACAATAACTGTATCGGTGTTAGTTGCGGAAAAGGATGCCGAAGAGGGGCCAGATACCTGCTCCCAGGTACCGGTTTCTGTTTCACCCGGTTGATTGCCGGTTAAGGTAGTCGTGCTTTGACCACACAGCAATTGATCCGCACCAGCATTTGCCTGCACCACTCCAGGTCTGATATAAACAGTATCGTATAGGGTAATGCCGGGGCAACCTGATGCATCATGTGCAGTAATAGCATAAGCGACAACACCTACATCTTTAGCGTTATTTGCCAAAGAGTCCTCTATCGTAGAAACAGACTTCGGACCAGAAGAAGTATTGCCGGTTACGCTACCTGACAGAAGTTGTGAAGTCCAGGAAAAACTAAGGGAGTTCTGACTAGATACTAATGAAATACCTGCACGTTCACCGCTGCAGATAGTATCGCCTGCAAGCTTTTGAATGGTGAATGATGGTGTTGGGAGTACGATAACATCTAAATAAAAAGGAACGCCGTCGCATGCTGTCGTCGAGGGAGTGATATGATACCGAATCACCTGCGCTGTATCACTGCTATTGTTTAAAACCGAGGTAATGTTTCCGGTACCAGAACTGGTATAACCAGTAGGTGCACCCGTGAGCACAGAGGCCGTCCATGCAAATACAGAACTACCAACTGTGGATGAAGGGGTGTAATCTAGCTGGCTCCCATTACAAATGCTAGCGGTTGTGTCTGCTGCGGTGTTTACAGGATAGAAAAAAAGTTTAAAAGTATCTGTGGCAACGGCACACGCAGACGGTGCCAAAGGAACAGCGTTATAAATGAAAGACACACCGCCATTGTCCTTGTCAGCCTGGGAGAAAGTGTAAACCGGATTTTTAGAAAGGACATTTGAAAACGTCCCTGTTCCGGTTGAACTCCATATGGCGGAATCTACCAAACCGTTAGGCTCTCCGTTCAACTGTATGGATACACTGCTATAACAAACTGTATCTGTAGTTCCGTTTAGAATAGTGGCGCTTACGGGTTGATCGATGGAAATGGATTGATAAGCCGTGTCAGTACCACAACCGTTAGTAAATACAAGTCTTACGTTATAGTTACCATAGTTTGGCAACTGCAGTGATGGATAAGGTGATGCGGAATTGGTGCCGTTAATGAAACTGCCACCCGTACCTTCTATTGTCCAATTGAAGGTTTCAGTGCCAAAAGCTGAATTATAGATGGGTTTATGGTTGGAGTCTGTTGCAAAATGAATGGTTGCAGGGTTACAATACGCAAGGCTGGCTGGCAGGATGGCCTGTGCAGGAGCCATAGCATTTACATACCTGTCTGCTGATACATAGGTGCCGCAATAAGCGGTGTTAACCTTCAAACGAATAATGTAGCGACCCGGCGCATGAAAGGTAAAGGATGGCGCGGCTGCCTTGATACCTGGAATTGCTGTGAAAGTGGCAGGGGCGGCAGGAATTTCAGTTAACGTAATTGCATCCACCACTTCCCATTCATAGTCGTTGATGCCACATAAAGGAGTGTTAGTATGATTAGTTGGCGTGAAACTGAGGGGGAGGCAACCTGTTATACTATCATTGCCAGCTATTTTGAAATCGGGGAGCGGTTCGGGGTTTACGCAAATACTATCTATCATCTCGCCGGTTTCGCAACTACCATTGTCTACCACAAGCCGTATATAGTGTGTACCCGGTGTAGTAAAAGTGTAATTGAGCGCAGCCTTATCGATAGTAGTGTTCATGTTCTGCTGCACTGCAATACCATTGATAAACCAAAAGAAGTCTGCATTGATGGTACATTTATTACCAAACGAAGCTTGACCGGGCTCAGAAGTATTATTGAACTTGACTGATTTGTTTACGCAAGTGGTATCATTAAAGCTAAACTTTGCAACCGGTTTTTTAAATATCCTGGCTTTACTTAATACCTGTGGATTTTCGCAACCCTGCGGCGCATTTGTCCATGGAAGTATGGCAGAAATTGTTACGTTGTAAGAGATGCCCGGTTGCGAACAGGGTGTTGCAAGATAAGAGTGCTTGATGACGCCATTGATGCTCATCAGCTCACAATAACTATAGATGTCCGTTACTCCGTCACCCCATGTAACGCGATATTTTATACCCGGAAAGTTTTCTCCAATGCCACCGGTTACCGGATCTGTTCCAATTTGAAATTGCATGGTATCAGGTATACAACCTTGTTGTTCTCCATCCGTTGCAAGTTGTAACCGGTTTGGTGAGTTAATGAGGTAATAAGAACGAGTGCTATACACACCATCCTTTTCTACTACCAACATATAGGTGTAGAAATGACGATTTAAAGAAAGGCTGATCTGGTTGCTGGCATAAATAAGGTTGGTATCTACTGCTCCCGTTATACCATCTATCAATCTTGCCTTTACAGTAGCACCACCGGTAGATTGGTTTAATAATACAAAACCTGATTGTGTTGTGATGGGGCTTTTACACCAACCAAAGGCAACGTCAGTTAATAAGACACGATTAGCAGAAAGCGGGTTTGTTTTAGCCTTAACCGCGCCGGTTGAAGCAACTACGCTAAAAGGTGCGCTGGGGGCAGAAACCAAAACAGGATTTGTAGATTTAATTCTCAGCCTGTATGCAGCTCCGAGCGATGCAGTAGTAGGGATTGCACCATTTACGAAGGAAGCATAGTCTGCTGCGTAAGTTCCGATTAATGTTTCAGAAGAAAAGTTACCGGATGCATCAGACAAATAAAGTTGGAACTTATTGTTGGCAGCAAAACAACCTGCTGCCTGGAAAGGCAATGAAACATCAGAACTTCTACCGTAGCTGCGGGCAAGGAAATTAGCCGTATCCACAGTAAGCGATTGAGCCAATAAAATATTAAAGCATGATGCAAGCAAAAAAGAAAATAACAATGCACCACGCCACATAAAAATGGATTTCATGGTTAGGGGTAGGATTGGATTACTGGTGCAAAGGAAGAACAAGGAGAAAGGACGAGCCCTGTCTTAAAACGATTTAATTAGCTTTTACGTATAAACACGTAACCGCTATTAAGCATGAAATAAGAGAAGAAAATAACCTGAAATCTTACCGATCTGAAAGATGTATTAAAAAGATAATGCACAAGCCATTGCTTGTGCATTATGATATATTAATAACAAGCGTTGGCTGCTATAATACAGCCAACAATAAACAATTCAGTTACCCGATGGCTTGTTTTAGATCGTCTATAAGGTCATCTGCGTCTTCGATGCCAACACTTAAGCGAATTAATGAATCTGATAAGCCGTTTTTAATGCGCTCTTCGCGTGGAATGGAAGCGTGCGTCATGCTTGCCGGGTGGTTGATGAGAGACTCTACTCCTCCCAGGCTTTCTGCAAGTGCAAATAGTTTGGTGGACGAAAGCAGCTTATTGGCGGTTTCTACATTGTCGTCTTTCAATGTAAAGCTCATCATTCCACCAAAGCCACGCATTTGTTTTTTAGCAATAGAGTGGTTAGGGCTGTCTTCAAAACCGCACCAATATACTTTACCTACTTTAGGATGGTTGCGAAGGAAATGGGCCACCTTTTCTCCATTCTCGCAATGGCGTTGCATGCGCACATGCAATGTTTTGATTCCACGCAAAACAAAAAAGCAGTCCATAGGGCCGGGCACTGCGCCGCAGCTCTTTTGAATGAAGTAAAGTTTATCGCGCAGCTCAGTATCGTTCATTACAAGGCAGCCTTGTATAACATCACTATGACCGCTGAGATATTTAGTGGCTGAATGCATCACAATGTCCGCACCTAAGTCGAGCGGGTTCTGCAGATAGGGAGTCGCAAAAGTGTTGTCAACGCAAAGCAGGATTTTGTGCTCTTTCGCAATGGCAGCGAGCCCGGCGATATCCACGATATTCATGAGGGGATTAGTGGGCGTTTCGCTCCAGATGAGTTTAGTATTCCCGTTGATATGCTGCCTGATGTTGTTAACATCCGACATATCAACATAATGGAACCTGATACCGAACTTTTCAAACACTTTTGAGAAAAGGCGGTAGGTGCCTCCATACATATCGTTTGCAGCAATGACTTCGTTGCCGGGTTCGAGCAATTTGATAACCGCATCAGTGGCGGCAACACCGCTGCTAAAAGCCAGGCCATATTTACCGTTCTCTATTTCAGCGAAAGCGGCTTCCAAAGCAAACCGGGTTGGGTTTTGGCTGCGTGCATATTCATATCCTTTATGCTGGCCAGGGGCCGTTTGTACAAAGGTGGAGGTTTGGTAGATGGGAGTCATTATTGCTCCGGTAGAAGGATCGGGTTCTACGCCCGCATGTATGAATTTAGTGCCTAGCTTCATTGAGATAACTGTTTAAATGTGCGGCAAATGTAGCAGTTAAAACCGTGACAAAAGGGTAGCGGTGCATCTACATTGCCATACCCTTTTCTACCCCAGTAAGTACGGAGTAGTAAGGCATTAGCAACGGAGTATGTTCGCTATGGCATTGCTACACCACCGTACGCAAGCAGTAACTTTCATTAGGGATAGGCTGCATACCGTAGAATGTATTGCTATTCACCAAGAATATCCTGACCTTTTTTGTTTTTCCATTGTTTTGGGGAACCACCATCCATGCGCACAATTTTGGGATAAAAGAGTCCAACCGTATCAACAAGGTCCTGCTGAGCTTGCATAACCTGTTGAATATCTTTGTAAGCAAAAGGCGCCTCATCCAGTCCGCCTCCTATAAGGCTTACGCCATGTTTCGCCAGTTCTGACCTTAGTGCACTGTGCGTAATACTTTGAAGGGCTTTGGTTCGGCTTAGCTGCCTGCCTGCTCCATGTGAAGCTGAATTGATAGATGCTGCCTCTCCCCTTCCCTTTACAATGAAACCGGGTGCCGTCATGCTGCCGGGAATGATACCCAATACATCTTTTCCGGCGGGCGTAGCGCCTTTGCGGTGCACAATTACATCTCTCCCTTCCCAACTTTCTTTCCAGGCAAAGTTGTGGTGGTTTTCTACCCAGCGCAAAGGTTTCTCACCAAGTGCTTGCGCTATCTTTTCATGAATAATATGGTGGCATGCAGAAGCATAATCGCCGGCGAGGTTCATGCTGAGAAAGTATTCCATTCCTTCCTCTTCTGAGAGTAAGAACCAGGCAAGATTACCAGCTTCACCGGGTAAGCGCCGCTTCTCTTTTGCCAATTTGGTAAAATGGTGGGCTATGTTTGCCCCCAATGCTCGGGACCCACTGTGGCTCAACAGGCCGAGATATTTACCGGGCTGTAGTTTCAATACCTCATCATACGACGTAATGTCCACTATCCCAAATTCAACGAAATGGTTTCCGGAACCTGAGGAGCCCAATTGTTTCTCCGCTTTACCTTGTAGACCTTTAAGAAGCGGAATTTGATTGAACAACGGATTGTCAAACACTTCGTGGTAACTGGATTGTTTAAACTCCTTTCCTCCACCAAACAAAGTAGCTTCCGTTAGCTCGCGGGAAAAATAATCTTCGCGGTCTTTAAGTTGTTTTGGATCTATAGAAAAAACCGATAGACACATACGGCAGCCAATATCAACACCTACACCATAAGGAATAATTGCATTTTCAGTGGCAAGCACACCACCAATCGGCAGACCGTAACCATGATGCGCGTCGGGCATTAGTGCACCAGCTACACTGATAGGCAATTTAGCTGCCTGGTGCATTTGATGAAGGGCTCCTTCTTCTATAAACCCGCGGCCATAGATATTAAAAGGAACAGCCTGCTGTTTGAGGCTGATATCTCCTAAAGATTGTGCTGTGGGAGCTGGTTTTGGAATCAGCATTTTGGCAATGTTGCCCAGGACTTCATCTTCCAGGTATTGCTGCGGATTTTCCCTGATTGCCTGCAGCACCGTCATCGCCTGGTCGAGTGTAGAGCGCTTGAAGTGCTTCTCCATTGTTGTAATGGCAACCGAAATAACAGGGCCTTCGGGGTAGCCAATATTCCGTAGGTCCTTACCGCGAATGGAAAGCTTCTTTGCCATAATGGAAGAGTAGCGAAAATAAGGCCGAACCAATTACTGCATCGCTAGCTTCGTCCAGTAGCTATGCTATGCTGTAAAGGCTGTGCAGGTTTGGTATTTTTCTTATCACCGGAAGTTCATACCATTATTACACAGAGATAATGCAGCCATCACCTATACATCACAGCAAGATCCGGCACCGATCAAATGAGGATCACACGATGATCACACTACTACCCGTAACCATCCACCCGAAGACACTCCGATAACCATCCACCCACTATCCATGGGTACTTCACTGTATCACTTATGATACTTAGATGAAACTGGTAGCGCTAATAAGGGGCTCAGGATTAATTAGTATACAGGTGTTCCTGCCTGCCTCTTTCTGCGTGAGCGATAACCGCCTTCACTTCACCCCAGGTGATGCTGGCGGGTACTTGCTGCTTAACGATGCTAGCAGTATAAGGCCCCTCTAATTTTGCAAGAACTGCCATTACCTGTTTCACTTTGGCGGGGGCTACAACAGCTTCCAACTTTAGTTCGCCGGTGGCAATGAAGCGAGCAAGATGGCCTTCTATTGTTGTAACAGACAGGTTGCGCTCTTTTGCTATTTCCTCAATCGTCTTACCGCTTTTAAACATTTCGAAAGTCAGGCTCATGGTAGCGCCCTTAGCCGGCTTTTGAGGTATGTCAATCGGAGGCAAATCAGTCTTTACAGCTTTGCGTGCAGCAAGCACCGCTACGGGGTTGATATCTTCTCTTGTATCACCCGCTTCCATGCTTTGCAATAGCTGCTTAAGCCTTGTGGCCTTGGCGGCAAATTGTGAACGAAGAACGGATAAGTCTTTGAGGTACTTCTTTACTTTATCCGCCTTGTCTATACGGGTAATGTATTCCTGCACGCTCGCCACCAATTTATCTTCTGTCTCCCTGGTAAAATGGTTGCAGGCCGCTATCGTGCGTTGTCTTACCTGTGCTTTGTCATTAGCATTGATGAGGCGGTGCAATTGCCCGACAAACTTTTCGCCTACATCCTGGATCACCTTTGCCTGTTCATGCAGGCTGGTTGCCCATTCAACTGCAGTTTCTTTTTTCTTTATCTTCCTTGACGTGTATGAAGCGAGGTGTTCAGCCGCCACATCCAACAGGCTGTTGAAATTGAAAGCATTTAATAACAGTGTTTGCAGGTAGCGCTCTTTGCCTTCCGCAAGCATTGGTTTTAACTGATCTAGCTGTGGTGTTTGCTTCATGAAAGCCACTACCCGCTCATCTGTTTTAATAGCGTGTGGGGCAACATGCGATCTTATAACAAGTCCTCCAAGTGATGTGAGGCGGCTGAGCGCTACATAGACCTGTCCTGCAGCGAACGCCTGCCCGCAATCAATCACTGCCTTTTCAAACGTCAGGCCCTGGCTTTTGTGGATGGTAATAGCCCAGGCAAGCCTTATAGGATACTGCGTAAAAGTTCCCAATTCTTCTTCCTCTACCTCCTCTGTATCATTATTAAAGTTGTAGCGAATATTTTTCCAGGTTTCTTTTTCAAGCTCTATGTCTGCTTCACCTTTGTTAGCGACAATAATAGAGTCTTTTTTAATTGATTTTACGGTTGCAATCTTTCCGTTGAAGTAACGCCTGTCTTCGCCTTTGTCGTTCTTAATGAACATGACTTGTGCACCTTCTTTAAGATGAAGTGTAGGATCAACAGGGTACATGTGTTCCGGGAAATCTATTTTTACTTCAGCCTTGAAAGTATGACTGGGTGCCGGAAGACGCTCAAGTTCAGTAGCGTTGATGGCATCGGCCGAAGCATTATGCGTGGTGAGAGTGATGAATCCATCTTCTTTTGCCGGCCGGAATGAAGGGTTGTAATGTTGATTCAACAGTTTTAGATCCTCTATGGTAGCAGCATTGTTCCTGATGCGGCCAAGCAAATCGATGAACTGGTCGTCTTTCTGCCGATAAATCTTATTCAGTTCTATTACCGTTGGTTCCGCTTGCTTCATTACAGCGGCGTCGAAGAAGAAAGGGCTTTGATAATATTCACTCAGCAGCCTCCACTCTTCGTTCTTTACTACCGGCGGCAATTGGAACAAGTCGCCTATATAAAGCATCTGCAGCCCACCGAAAGGTATTTGTTGCCTGCGAACATGGCGCAACACAAGATCCATGGCATCAAGCAAATCGGCCCTTACCATGGAAACCTCGTCTATAACGAGCAACTCCAGCTCGCGCAGGAGTGAGATTTTATTCCTATTCAGCCGAAGGTTATGCAGCAAGGAATGCTCGTTGTTAATGTTGCCATATTGCTGCTCCCAAACCTGCCTTCGAGTGGGCAGGTATGCGCCGAAGGGAAGCTGCAGTAACGAGTGAATGGTTACGCCACCTGCATTAATAGCAGCAACACCCGTAGGCGCAACCACTGCCATCTTCTTAAAACTGGTTTCACGTATATACCTCAGGAAGGTAGTTTTACCCGTACCTGCTTTACCCGTAAGGAAAAGATGATTTGCTGTTTGATTTACGAAATCGGCAGCAATGGAGAAAATGGGGTTTGAGTTATCGTCCTGCATCTGCTAACTTGTAAAGCCAAGGTATCATTTTTAATACAGACCTGAAAGGCTGCTTATAACTACTTCCTTGCCAGTACCTTTTCTGCAGCTTCAATTATATTTGGCGTATCCAGCCCATACTTTTTCAATAGCTGAACTGGGGTTCCACTTTCGCCAAAAGTATCCTTTGTACCCACGTATTCAATTGGGATAGGAAAGTTACGCGCAGCTACCTGGGCGATACTGTCACCTAATCCGCCAATGATGTTATGTTCTTCGCAGGTAACGGCGCAGCGTGTTTTGCGGATGGAGTTAATAACAGCAGCTTCGTCCAACGGTTTGATAGTATGGATATTAATAACTTCTACGCTTAGCCCTTTTTCTTCCAATGCCTTGCCCGCCTCTATGGCTTTCCATACAAGGTGTCCGCACGCAAAAAGCGTAATGTCAGTTCCTTCGCTTATCACCTGGGCTTTTCCAATCACGAAGTCGCTGCCGTCTTCCCTGGTGAAATTGGGCCACTTGGGGCGGCCAAAGCGGAGGTAAACCGGGCCTTCATAGCCCGCAATAGCGATGGTGGCAGCTTTGGTTTGGTTAAAGTCGCAAGGCACAATTACCGTCATGCCCGGCAGCATCTTCATCAAACCGATGTCTTCCAGTATCTGGTGGGTTGCGCCATCTTCTCCAAGGGTGAGGCCGGCATGGGAGGCACAAATCTTTACATTCTTGCCACTGTACGCAATACTTTGGCGGATCTGGTCGTAAACCCTGCCGGTGGAGAAGTTAGCAAATGTAGTTGTATAAGGAATTTTACCTCCAATGGTAAGACCTGCAGCCACACCCATCATGTTTGCTTCGGCAATGCCGCATTGTACAAACCTGTCGGGAAAGTCTTTGATAAAGGGGCCTAACTTCAGTGACCCGGCAAGGTCGGCGGTGAGAACCACCACGTTAGGGTTTGCTTTACCTGCTGCATGAATGCCTTCGCCAAAACCACCGCGGGTTTCTTTTTCGTTTAGGGGTGTAATATCCTTAAGCATAGAAGTAAAAAGTGGTGCAAAAGTAAGGAAACAGGGCTAGCCATCATGGGAAGAAGGCGCTATTGGTACCGGGCAGGCTTCTCACGCCTCCTAAATGGCCCTCTTCATGAAAGCAGGGGAGCAAGTGCTTTAAATGGGTGACGGGAGGCAGTGAAGTTTTGCTACCTTTGCAAATTGCCCTTTGTTGAAGCTAACCGGCATGGGGTCAAGTAAAAACACGAACGGAGAATGGCTTTACCACACCTGGTTAAGTATATATACAATAACGGCACGGACGAGGTAATAAGAAGGGGAAAGAAGATTTACTCATCGGGAAATG
>JAEZDR010000113.1 GCA_023433265.1 Bacteroidota bacterium
CTGTGCTGGTTGTACGCTACGGTCTTTTGTCATTAGTTGCCCATTGCCTTTTACGCGCTTACTGGTGCTAATATTACAGGATGCGGTAATTAAAAGAATCAAGGATAAAAACAGTATATTTCTCATAATTAGATTTTTGTGCAGCGAGATAATAAAGGTAGTTAAAACCACAAACTGCATGAACCTTCTCCCCAAACACTTTATGAAGAGTTATAAACCAGTTTGATCGGTATTAGCTTAGTAGTTTTTTAACAGTCGGAGCCACTTTGGTTCCCAAAAGTTCTAATGCTTTCATACTGTCTTTGTGCGGCAAGGCCCCAAGGCTCATTTGGGCAAGAAATCTTGTATGGTCAAAAAGGTCATGATGATAAAGCATCTTTTCTATTACTTCCTGAACGCTGCCCACTAACAGCGCGCCATCTTTTTTGGTGGCCTCATCAAACTGCTGACGAGTAAGAGGTGGCCAGCCTCGTTCCCTTCCGATCCTTCCCATAACCTCTGCGTATGTTGGATAAAAAATATCCCTTGCCTGCTTCGAGTCTTCAGCTACAAAAACATGCGAGTTAATACTCAGCTTCATTTGATGCGGCGGATGATTTCTTTGGCTATAAATATCTCGGTATAACTGTACATATCTTCTAAACCTTGCAGGTTGCCCACCTATGATAGCTAATGCCATGGGTAAACCATGCTCAGCAGCCCGCACTACAGATTCAGGTGTTCCCCCTACGGCTATCCAAATGGGTATTTGCTCATTGTATGGGCGTGGGTACACTCCGCGGTTATCAATATCCTGTGTATGCCTTCCTTTCCACTGTATTTTTTCTGACCGGTTTAGTTCAAGAAGCATTTCAAGTTTCTCACTAAATAGTTCATCGTAATCTGTAAGGTTGTAACCAAATAAAGGGAACGATTCAATAAACGACCCTCTACCAGCCATAATTTCGGCCCTGCCTCCACTGAGCTGATCCACCGTAGCAAATTGTTGGAATACTCTTACGGGATCTTCAGAGCTGAGGACGGTAACGGCACTGGTAAGTTTGATTTGCTGCGTTTTTACCGCAGCCGCAGCCAGGACGGTTGCAGGAGACGAAACAGCATAATCAGGTCTGTGGTGCTCACCAATGCCGAAAACATCAAGCCCCAATTGGTCGGCAAGCTCAATTTCCTCCATCAGGTTTATCATGCGTTCATGCCAGCCAATTGATTCACCTGTGGACGGATGAGTTCCAACATCAGCAAAAGTGTAAACACCTATTTCCATAGGGGTAAAGATAAGCGCATCATTTATCTGATTTCAGCAGTTAGTTGTTAGCTTTGAAATCTGTTAGTAAACTTAGGTTCGGCTTTTGTAGTTACTGCCGTTATGATGCAACCATTGGGTAATACAATTTGGGTAATTGCTGAAGGCTATATTCCTTCCGGCAGCACCGGTCCTACGCCCACCATGACCAGTCATGAAACTGCATGTATCTTAAATACCGGGACAAAAAGCGCGAACATTGAAATAACCATCTTTTTCAAGGACAAAGATCCGGTGGGCCCCTATAAGGTAGTAGTTCCTGCAAGAAGAACATTACACCTGCGGTTTAATGATCTTACTGATCCGGAGCCGGTACCACTCGATACAGATTATGCAAGTGTTATCGTGTCAGATGTGCCTGTTGTTGTTCAGCATACGCGTTTAGATTCCAGGCAGGCTGAAAATACAATCATGACTACCATCGCATACCCTCAATCCTCTTAATATGGCCTTAATTGCTTACCATGCTTCGCACGAACAGTTTAAGCCTTCCGAACTTCTCAATTACGCAGTAAAAGCGCAACAAGCGGGGTTTACCGCCATCCATTCTTCAGAGCACTTTGTCCCCTGGAGCAAGAACCAGGGCGAAAGCGGTTTTTCCTTTGCGTGGATGGGCGCCGTTCTACAGGCAACCAGTATTCCCTGCGGAATGATATGTGCACCGGGTTATAGGTATCACCCGGCAGTAGTTGCGCAGGCCATAGCTACCTATGGCGAAATGTTCCCTGGCCGCTATTGGATAGAATTGGGAAGCGGCGAAGCCATGAACGAAGTAATTACAGGAATTGAGTGGCCCTATAAAACAGAGCGCAACGCACGCCTGCTTGAATGTGTACGCATCATCAGGCGCATGTTGAAAGGGGAAACCGTAACTCACAACGGACTGGTTAATACCTGGAATGCAAAATTGTACACACGCCCGGAGGAAGTTCCAATGATTATGGGTGCGGCTATATCTGTTGAAACAGCCGCGTGGCTTGGAAAATGGTCCGATGGGCTGGTTACAGTTCATAAACCTTTAGAGGAGCTAAAGGAAATGTTGCAGGCTTTTGATAATGCCGGAGGCAAAGGCAAAAAGCGCTATTTAAAAGTGCAGTTATCTTATGCGAGAGATTATCAATCCGCTGCCGACGGCGCTTTCGAACAATGGAGGAATAATGTGATTGCACCTGAAAAACTAGGAGACTTATACACGGTTGAAGACTTTGAAGAAGCAGGAAAAAAGGTTACTATCAAGCAGGTAGAAGAAGCAGTACATATTTCGCCTGATTTGAACTACCATCTCAACTACATTCGGGAGTATATAAAGCTTGGTTTCGATTGTATTGTGCTTCATAACGTAAACAGGGACCAGGAAACGTTTATCAACGATTTTTCCGCTGTGATCAATGACCTCAAAGCAGGATAGGAAGCCATTAAATTCAAGCTACCTGGTCCGTACCAACGCAGGGCTCATATTTCCCGGCCGGTACCACCGGTAGCCGTGTGCTTCCAGCGTTATAACAAACCGCCCTTTCTCATCCATTATACAGTCGTTCGTTTTTATAAGATCTACCAATTTTACTTCGCTAACTTCTTCTGCGTTCACC
>JAEZDR010000187.1 GCA_023433265.1 Bacteroidota bacterium
AACAGGTTTCTCTTACCCCGTGCGCTCGTTCCATCTTCCTGAACAGCCTTTACAAGCTGCTTAGTAAAGCGGCCAACTGCAAGCCTGTCAGATGCACCCTTTACAAGAGACATCATCGAATTACGAATCAGTTTACCGCCTCTACCGGCCGTACCAAATTCAGCACCATTTTCCCTTGTACGTTGAAACACCGGATCTGTTGCAATTCTATCACCATCAACACCACCTTTCTCCCTGGCCATATAGCCATCTGGAGACTTGTAAAAACTTACGTCACCGATTCTACCAGTGAACTTCAAAAAACTCTTTTGCCTAGCCATATTTCAAAATTTAATGGGTTAAAAACACGCTGTTTACCAGCTATTGACCATGAAGTTATAACAGCGATTAACCCATTAAAAATGTGCAGCGTCATCCATTCCGATTCTTCCACATTATTCCAAGTAACACTCTTTAACCGCTCCAAAAAATGCAGTAACTTTACACTAGTTCTTCGAAGCACGCACGGCATCACATCCACAGCTTAAGTATGGATGAAGTATGGATAAAGTATGGATAGTGTATGACAACCGCGTGCAATTGGGGATATATAAGCTCGTAAGATGAATAGATTGTGCATTTATCCGAAAGACATTCAGATAATCACAGGAAGAAGCGACAGGTATGGCAGAAATCTTATCAAGAAGATCCGGGACCACTTCAAGAAAGAGCAACACCAGGTTGTTACAATTGATGAGTTCTGCCGTTACATGGGTTTGCAGCACGATGTAGTCGTGAAGCAATTAAGGTAACACCATTTCAATGTCGCAAGGTTCTGTTGAGCAGCTCCCCTCACCCTGATTCCATCAATTTTCTTTCTCTTCTTTGTTACACACTTTCCGTTTATTGTTGTTGTTATGGTCGTATTCGTGGTCGTAAAATAAAAAAGCAGCTGTGACAACTTTCACAACTGCTTGATTTTTAGGCTCCTCAGACTGGACTTGAACCAGTGACCCTCTGATTAACAGTCAGATGCTCTAACCAACTGAGCTACTGAGGAATCATTTCCTTTATCGGAACGGGACGCAAAAATAAGTGTTATGCTCTATCAACCAAATCCTTTATTGAAAATTTTGTTTTCCATTGATTCCCATATACATGTTTAGCCGAAGAAGACTTGGAACTCGATAACAGTAAGCCGTCTGCATTGCTTTTAATGTGCACTTAGCTTTCTGCAGTTGACAATACTTCAATAGCTCGGGCCAGGGAAGATAGTGTTCTCATCAACAGCATGTTGCTGTAGCATCCTCCTTTTGCCGTAGGAGTACAGCTTCCACCATTTAACCCGGGAAATGATGCCGCCTTGTCCTTCCGCCCCTCTTAAACCTTATCTTTGGAAGATGCAAAAGGGGACACGTCTGCTGGTAATAGCCATGCTATTCATTGTTTCATGTAAAAAGGATGTCAAGGAAGAAGCGCCTCCACCACTTACGGCGGTAATTGTTCCTGTTACATCAGGCCCTGATTGTTCCGTTACAAGTATTACGGGCATTTATAAGGCAGGCAGCCCGCTCGATACATCTTACAAGGTGGTCGTGCAGGTGGATGTAACAAGAACAGGTAAGTACTTCATCAATACCAGCCTCGAGAACGGTTACTACTTTTTCGACTCTGGTAATCTGGCCACCACGGGAGTGCAGTCCATTGTTCTGAAGGGTAAGGGTACTCCAAACGGCCCCGGCATAGACGTCTTTACTTTAGCCATTGGAAATGCTTCTTGTAAGTTTAGTATACCTGTGGCTAACTCCACCGGTATTCCCTGGGACGAGGACGACCACATGTATTTCGGCAATCCAAGCAACGCGGCTACCACCATTGATAGCCCTAATAACTACTTAATGCGCAAAACCTTTTATGCGCTGTCCTACAGCAGAGATAGGGGTATTCCTAATTGGGTAAGCTGGCACCTCTATACCGGCGACCTTGGGGGTGTACCTAGGCAGGACGACTTCAGGCCCGATGTATCGCTTCCCCAGGGTTGGTACCAGGTACCGGAATTCGCCTATGGCAATTCTGGGTTCGACAGGGGCCATAATGTACCGTCTGCAGATCGCACGGTAAGTATACCGGCCAATTCATCTACTTTCCTCATGACGAACATGATTCCTCAGGCACCTAACCACAATCAAACTACATGGGCCCGGATGGAAGACTCTCTGCGCGCACTCGTGGGTAAGGGAAATGAATTATATATAGTAATGGGTACCTATGGCATGGGTGGCACGGGAAGCGCCGGTTATGCAAACACTCTTGATAATGGCAGGGTAACAGTGCCTGCCAGTGTTTGGAAGGTGGCCATCGTCTTACCGCAGGGAACAACTGACAGTGCAAGGGTTACGCCCGCCACTCGTGTAATAGCAGTAGACATACCTAACGTAAACAACGTCAACGGTAATTGGAAAACGTATCGCACCAGCGTAGATGCAATCGAGGCCATCACCGGTTACGATCTGTTTCGCCGTTTGCCTACAGCTTTGCAGGCCCAGCTCGAAGCAAAAGTGGATGATCTTTAAACAGGTAACCTCTACTTGCGATAACGAAAAGTGCCCGGCATATAAGCTCGGGCACTAAACGGTTTTCATAGGCCAATTCTTTTCGCACATATCCTTTCTACACTATTACCTCTCCTCTATTTCCTTCTCCACATCCGTTCTGCGCATTAAATGAAAAGATTGTGCCAGAGCCTTGCCGCACGGACGTTTCAGCAGTATCAATTGCTTCAGTATAGCATTAGGAAAATCATAACTTCAAATGCTTCATGCATTTAGTAGATTGCAAAACATTTTAATCTATAGCATGTCGGTCTCGGAGCCTTTGTATTCCTCACCGGCGCCATAGACAGTAAAACAGTAACATCCAGATGCCTTTCAGTCTACACTCACCTTACCAACCCGCTGGCGATCAACCGGAAGCCATCAGGCAGCTCACTGAAGGCATTATTTCTGGCGAGAAGTACCAGACTTTGTTGGGTGTTACAGGTTCGGGTAAAACATTTACCATGGCAAATGTTATTGCCAACGTTCAAAGGCCTACCCTCGTCCTCACCCACAACAAAACACTGGTGGCGCAGCTATACGGCGAGTTCAGGCAGTTTTTTCCAGATAACGCTGTGGGCTACTTTGTAAGCTACTACGACTATTACCAGCCGGAAGCTTACATGCCCGTAAAAGATGTTTACATTGAAAAAGACCTAAGCATCAACGAAGAGCTTGATAAGCTGAGGCTGCAGGCTACCTCCCAGCTTTTAAGCGGCCGCAGAGACATTATTGTTGTTGCCAGTGTAAGTTGTATCTACGGTATGGGAAATCCCACCGATTACGAAAACGGTATCATAAGGGTAAGTAAAGGCGACAGGCTATCGCGGCAGGGCTTCCTGCATAGCCTCGTAAATTCACTGTACAATAGAACTACCACAGAGTTTACCCGCGGCACTTTTAGGGTAAAGGGCGATACAATTGATATCAATCTTCCTTATTTGGATGTAGGTTATCGCATCTCCTTCTTTGGAGATGAGATAGACGAAATAGAAAGTTTTGAAGTAAATACGGGCAAACGCATTGGCAAACTGGATAATGCAGCCATCTTCCCCGCCAACCTGTATATAGCGCCAAAGGACCAGGTTGTAAACATCATGCATGAGATACAGGATGAAATGATGGCGCAGGTCGATTATTTTAAAACACAGGGAAAGTTTATTGAAGCGCAACGCATTAAAGAAAGGACGGAATACGACCTGGAAATGATTCGGGAACTGGGCTACTGCAATGGCATTGAAAACTATTCTCGCTTCTTCGACCGGCGTAGGCCGGGATCCAGGCCTTTCTGTCTGCTGGATTATTTTCCGAAGGACTTTTTATGTGTCCTTGATGAAAGCCACCAAACCGTTCCTCAGGTTGCAGGCATGTACGGGGGCGACAGGAGTCGGAAACTGGTCCTGGTGGATTATGGTTTCAGGTTACCAAGTGCATTAGACAACCGCCCGCTCAACTTTCATGAATTCGAGAACATGGTGGGGCAAACGGTATTTGTTAGCGCAACTCCCGGCGATTATGAACTGGAGAAAACAGGTGGTGTAGTAATAGAGCAGGTTGTGCGTCCTACAGGGTTGCTGGACCCGCCAATTGATGTAAGGCCTTCGGTTAACCAGATTGATGATTTATTGGATGAAATAGATCAGCGTGTAAAAAAAGGTGATCGTGTTTTGGTAACAACGCTTACAAAACGCATGGCCGAAGAAATGGACCGTTACCTGCAACGTATTAGTATCAAGAGCAAGTACATACACAGCGATGTCGATACACTTGAAAGGGTGGAGATTTTGAGGCAACTTAGGTTAGGCGAGATTGATGTGTTGGTCGGTGTTAACCTGTTGCGCGAAGGACTTGACCTCCCCGAAGTTTCGTTGGTAGCTATTTTAGATGCAGATAAAGAAGGCTTTTTGCGAAATGAAAGATCTTTAACCCAAACGGCTGGTCGTGCAGCACGTAATGCAGAAGGGCTTGTTATATTCTACGGCGATAGCATTACGGAAAGTATGCAACGCACGATAGATGAAACTACCCGCCGCCGCGAAAAACAAATTGCTTACAATACAGAGCACGGCATTACACCAACTACTGTTAAGAAAAGCAAAGAGCAGGTATTTGCCCAAACCTCTGTCCTTGATATTAAGGGGTATGATGAGAAAAGCCCTTACGCAATTCATGACGAATCTCCACTCGCGCGCGTGGCAGAAGATGGCGATGCATATAAGACAATTCCACAAATGGAAAAAGCCATCGGAAAAGTGAAGAAAGAAATGGAACGCGCAGCTAAAGACCTCGACTTTATAGAAGCCGCAAGACTAAGAGACGAGATGTTTAGAATGCAAAAAGAGTTGGAAAAAATGAAAACACAGTAACTATCTTTCCCCGTTCCCCATTCACTATTGACTATTCAGTATTGACTATTCACTATCACAAACAATCCTCCCCGTTACCCTATAACTTGAGCCGCCACCTTCAACTAATGCAGTCATCTCCTTCATGGTAACGTCCACGTTAATGCCTTTCGCCGTCTTGTTAATCGTACCACTCACTGCAATGTATATTTTGCTGTTGCTGGTATTCACTAGCTGAACGGCAAGGCAGTCGGTACATGCATTGGTATAGAAATTCGCGTTTACCGAAAAAGTTCCGTTACCGCGGAGATTAGTTATTGTTAGCAGGTTAGTCTCATCAGTGCTGCCAAGCGAAGCCACACCGTCCATGCAGTCACCTTCGGCGTCCATGCTTTGCCCATTAAAAGAAAGCAACGATTTTTCGGAAGGTGTATTGGGAGTTGAAGGCTCCGCAACTGGCGCTGGTTTCATCAACTTGGACTCTACTTGTGAAAGCTTTTGTGGGTAGGCTATCCTCGTAATATCAAGTATTTGCTTTCTAAGACTTTCCGCTCTATCATTTTCTTTTTTTTGTATAAGCCCGTTATGTTCACTGATAAGTTTAGCTAATTGATCGTCCAGGTCCCCTTCAGGATTTTGAGGCGGGTTCGATGCAGGTTGAAATCCACCGGGCTGCTGACCGGGCTTAGCCGCTACTGGCGAACCTGTAATGGCCGCACACGTAATGAGTGCCTGGAAAAACTGTGGATCGTGCAGCAGGTCGTTTTTATCATTTGGCAGGCACCAGTAGAAGTCCGTTTCGGCGGAATAAAAACGCTTTTTCTCCCCTGGTTTCAGTATGATGTAGATGTCGCGTGGAATATAGGGAGTCACCAATGGCACCATAGAAGTGGCGTCAAACTTTCTTCCCATGTTATCTACCGGGCACACTGCTTTAAATGCCCAATCATAAATAGCTACATCATTGCTTCCTGTATTTTCAACCGTAAAGAACAACACAAACTTTTTCTTGAAATAAAACTTAGGCGCAGCTCCGGACAGTGTTGCTTCATCCACCTTTACGAGGGCATTGGCAAGCGATACTCTGTTAGCGGAAACAGTTAGCCCCATCTGACTGGTAATGCCTTTCCCGTCAGTAGTGCCGTTCCAGTAACGGAGTTTGATAAGATTGTCTTGGGCAAGTGTCGGGATCGCAAGCAGGCAAAGACAGATGTACATAAGGTGGCGGATCATAAAGCAGTTGTATTTAGATACCAAGTAAAGCTAATTTACCCGGAAATGCAAAAGCTAAGTTGTCAACCGCTGCATGCGGTGCATTTCATCACCCTCACCTCACCGTCAAATTGCATACAAGGATCTGGTTGATACAGGTTTGAGTTAAGCGCTAATATGGCGCCATATCTCAACAAAGGTACCGTACTTAGTTACAAGGAACCCAGCACCAGCAGGAAGCGCTAAAAGGCTCAAAATCAGCCCTTTTATACAAAATGCCATCCTCGCCATATACACTCACCTTTATCCCTAATCCTGGGTAGACCTCCCGATGCTGTAGCGATGCTGTAGCGCTGCTGTAACGATGTTGTAGCGCTGCTGTAGCGATGTTGTAGCGGTGCTGTAGCGATGTCGTAGCGATGTCGTAGCGATGCTGTAGCGGTGCTGTAGCGATGTTAAAGCCTACCAACTGTGTAGCAACTGGGTAGTAACTGTGTAGTAACCGCGGGGTAAACCCGTTCGCCGTCTGCAGAAGAAGTGCTGTCCCTTCCAGGCAATTTGCCCTTCTGTTCGTTGCTCTTTTGCTATTACAGATTTACCAACTTGTCATTTGCCCTCCCCTATACCTTATTTTTGCCAGCCTGATGCAAGCCGCTATCCCCAATACTATCAACAATACACTTCCCGTCATGGAGGCTTTCTACACCCTCCAGGGCGAAGGCTTTCACCAGGGGCGCGCGGCCTACTTCATTCGCCTCGGCGGCTGCGACGTAGGTTGCTATTGGTGCGATGTGAAGGATAGCTGGGATGCATCATTGCATCCGCAGTATACCATAGATCAACTCTTGAAAATGCTCAGTGAAGCTACACCTTCAGGTGCTGCAAAACCCATTGTGGTAATCACAGGAGGCGAGCCCCTGTTGCATAATCTCGATCCACTCACTGCCGCCTTACAACAGTCCGGTTACGAAACAAACATAGAAACCAGCGGATCCTCCCCGCTTTCAGGTTCCTGGAACTGGATATGCCTATCCCCAAAGAAATTCAAACTTCCCCTACCCGAAGTATTAATAATGGCCAACGAACTAAAGGTAGTTGTGGTAAACAAACACGACCTGCTGTGGGCAACCGGTTTTGCAAACCAGGTGGCAGGCCGTTGCCGCCTCTATCTTCAACCCGAGTGGGAGAAAAGAGAGGAAGTTTTGCCAATGATCATCGATTTTATTAAGGAGCATCCCCAGTGGCGGCTTAGCACACAGGTACACAAATACATCAATGTACCCTAAAGATCTAACCTAAACCAGAGCTTTTATCTTGCTACGTTTACAGCACGTTTTTCCCTTATAACCGTAACTTTTATCTGGCCGGGATAGGTCATTTCATTCTGTATCTTTTGGGCTATTTCAAAGCTCAGCTTATCGCTGTCGCTGTCAGTTACCTTATCACTTTCCACTATCACCCTTAGTTCTCTGCCGGCTTGTATGGCGTAAGCTTTTTCTACGCCCTGGTAGCCTTGTGCAAGGTTCTCAAGGTCTTTAATACGCTGGATGTATTGCTGCATGATCTCTCTCCTTGCACCCGGCCTTGCCCCGCTAATAGCGTCGCAGGCTTGTATGATAGGGGAAATTACATATTGCATCTCCATCTCGTCGTGGTGAGCGCCAATGGCATTCACCACCGAAGGATGTTCGCCGTATTTTTCTGCAAGCTTAGCACCTAGCAGGGCATGGCTCAATTCTGTTTCTTCATCCGGCACCTTGCCTATGTCATGCAGCAATCCCGCACGCTTGGCAAGCTTTGGATTCAAGCCAAGTTCCGCGGCCATAATACCGCAAATATTGGCAACTTCACGGCTGTGCATCAGCAGGTTCTGTCCGTACGAGCTTCTGAATCTCATTCTTCCCACCATCCGTACAAGCTCTTTATGCAAGCCATGTACACCCAACTCAATCACTGTGCGTTCGCCTATCTCCATTACCTGTTCCTCTATCTGGCGGCGGGTTTTCTCTACTACTTCCTCAATCCTCGCAGGATGTATTCTACCGTCCGATACAAGGCGTTGCAAGCTCAGGCGGGCAATTTCTCGTCTAAGCGGATCGAACGATGAAAGTACAATTGCCTCGGGGGTATCATCTACTATCAGGTCCACACCGGTGGCAGCCTCTATCGCACGGATGTTTCTTCCCTCACGCCCAATAATCTGGCCTTTAATTTCGTCGCTTTCAAGGTTGAATACCGTAACCGTGTTTTCTATGGTCACTTCGGCAGCCGTACGTTGTATAGATTGGATAATAATCTTGCGGCTTTCCTTGTTAGCCTTTTGCTTAGCTTCTTCAATAATCTCCTGTTGCAGGGAGAGCGCCTGGCTTTGAGCCTCTTGCTTAAGAGATTCAACTAGCTGCTTCTTAGCTTCATCAGCCGTAAGGCCTGATATCTTTTCCAACCGGCGAATATGCTCTTCCTGGTGTTTCTCAAGCTCGTTACGCTTTTGCGACACTACTTCTATCTGCTTGTTGAGGTTGTCTTTGATTACTTCGTTTTCCTTAATCTGTTTGTCGAGGGACTGTTCTTTCTGATTAAGGGAGATCTCTTTTTGCTTAATCCTGTTTTCACCCTCGCTTATTTTTCTGTTCCGGTCCAGTACCTGCTTTTCGTGGTCGGCCTGCAGTTTTACAAATTTCTCTTTTACCTCAAGCTCTTTCTCTTTTTTTAAAGTGTCGGCTCTTATTTCTGCCTCTTTGATAATGCCTTGGGCTTTTTGTTCAGCCTCCGTAACTTTTTTGCTCGTGTCTTTGGCAAAAATGAATTTACCCGCTATTATCCCTGCAATTAGTGCGATTACACCAATTATAATTAATAGAACTGTTTGGTCCATGCTTTAGCAATTTTGATTGTTTCAATAACCGTATATCTCCTGAAAATCTCATCAACTCTAATGAAATTTATGAATGGTTGCAGCGAAGATAAAAAAACAGAAGAACAAATAAGGCTACCTCCCTGCAATAGTTCACTGATTTTGAAACAGCTATGGCACCCGGGCGGGCAAAACCCAACTGTTAAGAGCAGCCTGTAGATTCCTTAAAGGAATAATAAGTTAAGTTGATTATCTACAAAACAGTTCCTTTTGTAGTACATGGAATTATCGCATTACAATCTGTTTATCTTTGATATCTTTTGAAAGAAGTAACACTTTGAGTGGATGAATATCAAATCGTTAATCGCTATACCGGCAAGCGTCTTATTACTGTGCTCTTGCGGAAGCAAGCAAGAAGAGAAGAAAGAGGGAGGAGGCAAAGGTGCAGGAGGCAGAGCTGGAGGGCCCGTTAGAGTGGATGTTATTGTAGCAGCGCCTTCGCCGGTTTCTACTA
Organism: Bacteroidota bacterium; assembly: GCA_023433265.1. GTDB lineage: Bacteria > Bacteroidota > Bacteroidia > Chitinophagales > Chitinophagaceae > JAEZDR01. Next base: position 9,499 of record JAEZDR010000187.1, read on the forward strand.
TAACAGAAGCAAGCGGAACCGTAATTGCTTCAGAATCTGTCGAGCTGAGGCCTGAAATCAGCGGTAGGCTTACCTACCTGAATATTCCTGAAGGCAAAAGGGTAACTAAAGGCACAGTACTCGCGAGGGTAAATGATGCAGACATCAGGGCAAACATTGCAAAGAACAAGGCCCAGTTGCAACTAGCTGAAAAGACAGCAGAGCGATATCGTAAACTTTACGAAATAGGTGGCCTTAACCAAAGCGAATACGATGTGGCCGTAAACCAAATAGCAACTTTGCAGGCTGATATAAATTTCCAGTATGCCCAGCTTTCCCGTACTGTAGTGCAAGCTCCTTTTACAGGCGTTGTAGGATTGAGGCAGGTAAGTCCCGGTGCCTACGTAAGCCCGCAAAACGTTCTCGCCACACTACAAAAGCTGGATGAGGTGAAGATTGACTTCACCCTTCCGCAGGAATATGGCGACCACCTGAAAGTAGGCAACATTGTTACTGTTTCGCTTGCCAACGATGAAAAAAGGTACCGTGCAAGGGTAATTGCAGTAGAGCCGCAAATAGAGCAGAATACCCGTAACCTGAAAGTTAGGACTGTATTAGAAAACGGAAATGCAAGTCCCGGGGCTTTTGCCAAGGTATATGTGCAGCAAGGTGAAGATAAAAACAGCATCATGGTACCTACCAATGCCATCATACCCGAAGCAAAAGACAAAAAGCTCGTGCTTGTTAAGAACGGCAAAGCTGTGATGACTTCCGTAGTAACAGGAATTAGGAAAGAACAAATGGTAGCCATTGAAACTGGTGTCAACCAGGGCGATACAATCGTCGTGAGTGGTGTATTGTTTGCAAGGCCCAATACGCCCGTTAAGATTGGGAAAGTGCTGACCTACGATGACTTGAACGAAAACAAACAAAGACAGGGACAATAGATGAATATATCCGAGCTATCGTTAAAACGGCCCGTTCTTGCTACTGTGATGAATCTTGCCATCGTGCTGTTTGGTGTGGTAGGCTATACGTTCCTGGCTGTTAGGGAATACCCGGCTATCGACCCACCGGTCGTAAACGTAAGGACTTCTTATACGGGTGCTAACTCAGACATCATTGAAAGCCAGGTAACGGAACCACTGGAAAAGCAGATCAACGGCATTCCGGGTATCAGGGATATTACGTCTTCTAGTAGCGTTGGCAGCAGTAATATACGTGTGGAATTCAACCTGGATGTAGACCTTGAAGCAGCGGCCAACGATGTGAGGGACAAGGTTGGTCAGGCTATCCGCAACCTGCCGCAGGATATAGATGCACCCCCGGTCGTAAGCAAGGCTGATGCTAACAGCGACTTTATATTATTGCTTGCTATTCAAAGCCGTAGCAAAGGTTTGCTTGAGCTTAGCGATTACGCAGAAAACGTACTGCAGGAACGCCTGCAAACCATTAACGAGGTAAGCGCTGTAAACATTTTCGGGCAGAAGCGGTACGCCATGCGTATATGGTTGCAACCCGATAAAATGAATGCTTACAACGCCAGTTTCTCCGATATACAAAATACGCTCAACCGCGAGAACGTAGAAATCCCTGCGGGTAAGATATCCGGCGATAACACAGAACTGATCATCCGAACCTTGGGTAAATTAACAACAGAACAGGAATTCAACGACCTTATCATAAAGGAAGACGCAACCGGCATTGTAAGGCTAAGTGATGTAGCCAAAGTAGAGCTCGGTCCCGAAAACGAAGAGTTTACCTGGAAATTTAACGGGGTACACGGTGTTGGGTTGGCTATCATCCCGCAGCCCGGCGCCAATTATATCAATATTGCTGATGAGTTTTATAAACGCCTTGAACAAATAAAGAAAAGCGGCACAGCAGATATCGAATACAACGTTCTGATTGATAACACGGAGAACGTCAGGCGGTCCATACATGAGGTGCAGGAAACCCTTGCTATCTCTTTTAGCCTCGTCGTATTGGTTATTTTCCTCTTCTTCCGCAACTGGCTGGTAGCCTTACGCCCACTGGTGGATATTCCCATCTCGCTTATAGCAACCTTCTTTATCATGTACGCCATGGGCTTTTCCGTCAACGTACTCACCCTGTTAGGTATCGTGCTGGCAACGGGTCTTGTGGTGGACGATGGAATTGTTGTTACGGAAAATATATTCAGGAAACTTGAACATGGCTTGCCTATACGCAAAGCAGCACTGGAAGGCAGTAAAGAAATATTCTTTGCGGTTATTTCTACCTCTGTAACGCTTGCAGTGGTGTTTCTACCGGTAATATTCCTTGAAGGATTTGTAGGACGTTTGTTTAGGGAGTTCGGCGTTGTAGTAGGGGCTTCAGTGCTGGTTTCTGCATTTGTATCCCTCACTATCACTCCTGTATTAAACGTATTGCTAAACAGGAAAAACATGCATGAAGGATGGTTTTATCGCAAAACCGAACCTTTTTTTATCGGCATGGAAAGTGGTTACAAACAGCTGCTCAAGGGGTTTATGCGGGTGCGCTGGGCTGCTTGGGTCATCATTGGAGTCTGTGGTGTAATGATCTGGTACTTCCTGGGAAACATACAAAGCGAGATTGCACCGATGGAAGATAAAAGTAACATCCGCTTTCAAATGACCGGCGCAGAGGGTACAAGCTACGATTACATGCAGGACGTGAGCGATAGGGTTACTAATTTTCTTTATGATTCAGTACCTGAAAGAACCTTTGTATTTAACGCTACTCCGGGTTTCGGGGGCAGCGGTACAAACTCTTCCACTGCAAGGATTGGTTTAACAGAACCTAACGAACGAAACAGGACGCAGGATGAAATAGCCATCGACCTCAACAAGAAATTTGCTCGCTTTCCGGAAGCGAGAATATTTGGTGTACAGGAACAAACCATCTCGGTAGGACTTGGCTCCCGCGGTGCATTGCCTGTACAATACATTTTGCAGAACCAGGACTTTGAGAAGATCAAGGAGGTAATTCCAAAGTTTCTTGAAGAAGCAAGGAAACACCCTACGTTTCAGAACGTAGATGTAAACCTCAAGTTCAACAAGCCTGAGGTACAGCTTACTATCGACCGCCTGAGGGCAAAAGATCTTGGTTTGTCTACCACTGATGTCGCTGCGGTTGTACAGAGCGCATTCAGTGGTCGTCGGCTTGCATATTTTACAATGGGTGGTAAGCAGTACCAGGTAATAGCTCAGGTGGAAAGAAAAGATAGGAACAGCCCGGCAGATATAGAACACTTATACGTTGTCAACGGCCGTGGCGATCGTATACCGCTTAGCGCTGTGGTTAAACTGGAGGAAAGTAGCAACCCGCCTACGCTGTACCATCATAACCGTTTTAGATCGGCTACCTTATCCGCCTCTCTTGCTGAAGGTAAAACCATCGGCGATGGAGTGGAAGCCATGCGGGCTATTGGTGCAAAGCTGCTTGACGAAAGTTTCCAGACTTCGCTCGGCGGCCCTTCAAGAGACTATGCAGAAAGCTCGTCCAACACTGCTTTCGCATTTGGTTTGGCCCTCATTCTTGTGTACCTCATTCTTGCAGCGCAGTTCGAGAGTTTTCGCGATCCTCTCATTATAATGTTTACGGTACCGCTGGCCCTATCTGGTGCCTTCTTAAGTTTATGGGTATTTGACCACACCCTTAATATCTTTTCGCAGATCGGAATGATTATGTTGATAGGGTTGGTAACCAAGAATGGTATCCTGATAGTGGAGTTCGCGAACCAGAAACGCAAAGGAGGTTATGATAAAATGACAGCCGTTGTAGATGCCGCCACATTGCGTTTGAGGCCTATCCTTATGACAAGCTTAGCTACTGCTTTAGGGGCCTTGCCTATTGCACTAAGCATTGGTGCGGCAGCCACAAGTAGAATTCCACTGGGCATAGTGGTGGTAGGCGGTATTATCTTTAGCCTGGTACTTACCTTGTTTGTAATTCCTGCTGTATATACATTCATTTCAGGTAAACATAAAACAGAGAAAACAGAAATAACAGAATAGGAGCGATGAAGAAGATAAGCGTTTTTCTTGTGATGGTAATAGCTCCTGCAATGGTTTGGGCCCAACAAAGGCTCAAGCTGGAAGAGGCTATCAATATTGCGCTGCAGCGAAACCTGAATATCCAGATTTCAAAAAATAACCTGCATGCTGCTGATATTGGCAACCATATCGGTATGGCTGGGGGCTTACCTACTGTTTCTGCTGAGTTGAACGCTACTGAACAATATACTTCCATCAATCAAACGCGCATCACGGGCGAAACGACTAAGGTGAACTTTGCCCGCGGCAATAATATCAATACGCAACTTATAGCCAGCCAGGTGTTATACAATGGTATGCGCGTTCACGCTACAAAAAACAGGTTGGAGGAGTTGGAAAAGATGAGCGGGCAGGAGTTGAACAGCATGATACAAAACACCATAGCGGAAGTGATGGTGCAGTACTACGACATTGTTCGGCAACAAAGCTATACTGCTACAATAGATAGCGCTATAAGAGCCGCCAGGCAGAGGCTTGACATCATTAAGGCAAGGCAGTCAGTAGGTCTCGCAAATAATGTAGACCTCTTTCAAACTGAGATAGATGTCAATACGCTCATGCAGCAGTACCAGCAACAGGAACTGATGGTGCAGCAATCAAAAGCCGATTTTTTACGCCTGCTTGCTTTACGCCCCGATTCTTCTGTTTTGGTAGTGGATACGATTGTAGTTGACAGGAATGTACAGCTACAGCAGGTTGAGGCTGATATGTTGCGTAACCCTAACATTCTTGCGGCAGAACACCAGGTGCGTGTAATGGAATTTATTGAACGTGAAACAGCAGCGCAAAGATATCCTTCACTAAGAGGCCAGGTTGGTCTTAATTACAACAGGAGCCAGGCTCCTGCTGGTTTCGCTACGCTCAATCAATCCTACGGTCCCACGATAGGGCTAGGATTGTCTATCCCAATCTTCAATGGCGGAATATTTAAGCGACAGCAGAGAATTGCAGAGATTGATACGCGAAATGCACGGTTGCAGCGGGAAAACATCGTACAAGATATGCAAAACAACCTGGCAAAAGCCTACTTCGCATATCAAAACAACCTGAAACAACTGGAAACCGAGCAGCGGAATTATCAGTTAGCTGCCAGCCTGCTGAACCTCATACAGCAAAGGTTCGAGTTAGGTTATGCCACCATCATAGAAGTAAAGGACGCACAGGCCAGCTTTGTAAATGCAGGCTACCGCGTAGTGAACCTCAGCTTTGCCGCCAAGGTGGCCGAGGTCGAACTAAAGAGAGTGGGCAACCAGGTAAAGTTTTAACAGCTAAACGAGGCGGTGACGATCCAAGGCTATCGGTTGTTTAGCCAGCAAATGATACGTAGGGAAACTTTACATCTTTCCGGCGGGTTGCCGGGCATTTTCCAGCAAACCAATACAATTATCCTTTGCCGTGCTGTAAAGCTTGCCTGGGAACAAGGAGCAAACTGTAAACTAAAACCAGGAATACTCCCCAATGTGTAAAGTTTTTCTAGGACAAGACTTTTCTCAAAGCTGCACATCAGCTTACGCTCCCTCCCCCAAAAAAACGGCCTGCCATTTCTGACAAGCCGCCTCTTACTTTTCTCTCCGATATCCTACTTCACAACCTTAATCACCTGCTTCTCTTCTCCTGCTATTATAGTTACAAGGTAAATGCCTTTAACCTGTAACATCTTTTCAGGAATGATAATAGTATTCGCTCCTTCCATGACAAACTTAGAGACGGAACCCGTCAATACACCTGCCGATGTAGTAATCCTAACATCCACCTTCATTGCTCTCGGCGAATGAACCCTTAATTGCAGGTTTTTTACCACAGGATTCGGGTAAGCGCTTACTTCTATCTTGCTTACATTGCGCTTCAGAGTGACAACCTCGCTGTAGGTATGTTTGCCGGTAATATCCACCATTTTCAGCCTGTAGCTTGCAAATGGAAGCTGCTTAAAAACGGAGGCATCCATTGCCTCGTAGCCTTGCTGAGTCACTCCGCCTATTGCTTGAATTTTATCAATCACTTCAAAGTTCTCCCCGTCAGCAGATCTTTCAAGTAAGAACATGTAGGTGTCTTGCTCAGAAGCAGTGAGCCAGCGTAACAATGCATTATCTCCTTGCTTTTCGCCTCTGAAGGATATTAGGTTCACCGGCAATGTGCCAGTCCATTCAATTGCTCCGATGTCAGGTGTGGTGGTACTTCTTGCTGCTTTGAAAATATCATTCGTCACGCCCACGCTGTCTCCGGCATCCGCCACTAACGGTTCTGTTGGAGCAAAGTTCAACGCAGCGGTATCAGAAAACATTGGGTCATTTGCCAGGCTCTGCTGATCGTATGCCAGTCCATTACTTGCCTGCCATGCGCTTAATGTTGCGTAATTACTGCCCATGTAGGCAACGCCATTTGTAGCAGGGGTAGTGGAAAGATTCGCAAGGATGTTGTTGTTACTGGTAAAAGAGGTGCCTGCGGTATTAAAATACATGCAATGTTTAGGACCAGCTCCTGTTCTGTTAATGTAGAACAGGTTATTTTGTAAATCAATGCGTTCTGCTACAGCGTTTTGGTAAAATCCCCGGGTATTTACAAATGAGTTTGTATTGGTCGTGTTGGCAAGTATAACAGTGTTGTGATAGTATTGAACACCGTCCGAGTTATTATTACTTAAGCCAACCTGTGTACCGTTAGTATTAAAGCGGTAGATCAGGTTATTGATGATTTTGTTTTCACTGCCCACAGGCGCATCGCTGTTAGTAATACCAATGCCCGTAACGCTCCCCGTAACTGCCGATGCTCCTGTATGCGTGTCGTGCAGCCTGTTGCTATTCACCAGCATATTGGTATTTCCAGCCTGGATATCAAGCATCACGATAGAGCCATTTGATGCCCGGTTCATCCTGTTGAAATCATTGAATTCAATCGTTGCACTATCCTGGTTGGCTACATTAATGCCGCTAACATAAAAGTCGCGGATGGTGCTGTTCATAATCTTGTTGTGCTTATTCTTTACATCAGTACCTCCATTCAGGTAAACCGTCTGGTAGCCCCCTTCTAACAGGCAGCTATCAATGGTAAGATGGTTGGCATTGTTTCCCTGGCTTAGCGATGTGTAAGATGATGAGGTAAGGAAGGCTACACTATTGCCTGCATTCGTCTCACTTTGATTAACGCTTGCAACACTTAGGGTACAACGTTTAACAGTAACATGGTTGGCTTCGTTTATAAGGTGCAGCGCCCAGCCATGGGTATTATCTGTTGTTTGGATGGTAAGATCGTTGATGGTTACATAGTCTGCGCCTCTTATCTGGAAAATGTGGCGCGCAGAAGCAGCCGGCGCAAATTGAAGTGTATTGCCATTGCCATTAATGGTGATGGTATTTGTTTCGGAGGTTCCTGATACATCAGGCATCACTACCTGCTCCACATAAGGTCCTGAGTTGGCGGCAACATTGAAAACCACGGGCCCATTGATGCCGCAGGCAATATGGTTCATGGCATCACCAAAGCTTTGGAAATTTGTAGGGCTGGCAGCCTGCAATGAATTTATTGTAAAGGTACCCGACACAGCCGGTGGAACGCTGATGAATTCTGGCGCCGTTGTATCAATGTCGGTGCCGCACCTCACTAGCGCCCTGTACCATGTGGCGGTGCTTTGAGAAGTCACAAAATAGGGGCTTGCTGCGGAAGCATTCGCATCCGTCCAGGTTATATTGTTTGTAGAAGTTTGCCATTGGTAGGTCTGGCCAATACCGGTGCTATGGCCGGTTAAATCAAGCGTTAGCTGCTGCCAGGAGCAAACCTCCATGCTCGATGCCGTAACTATGCCGGGGGCAATGGTTCCGCAGGGCGTGTTTACCATTTTCAATCCTACGTCCATCTGCCCGGTAACGGCTGTGCCGGTAGTAGCCAGGTAGTTGCCATAAATTCTTTTGTTACCCGCAGTAACGTTTGAGTGCCTGATAGTAATACCAGATGTAAAGCCGGTATGCGATCCTTCAATAACGAGGTTGAAGCTGCTGTTATATTCAAACGGAGTATCTAATGGTATCCTGATCCAACCCTCTGCAGGCACATTATCTATTCTGAACGACGGGCTGGTAAACACCGTGTCAGTTGGTTCAAAAGGCCCCGACGAAAAGGTGGTGAGGGCAGTATGCCCCATCTTAAAGGTGAGATTGTAAAAAGTGGTACTTACAATCGGGTTTACGGTTTTGATGTATATATCTGTTATAGTGCCTGAAGGAAGGCCTCCAACAAAGTCGCCCGGCATATAAAGCCATTGCACCTTGCTGTTATTGCTGGTAGCACTTGACCCGAAAGGCCAAACGTTGCTGCCTGTTCCCGCGGTAGTATTGTATTCAGGCTGTGCCTGGGTGGCAAGCACTGTGAGCAAACAACCGAGTAACAAGTAAATTTTCCTCATAGTATAAATGTATAAGGATATAAAATTAGCCCCGCTGAACCAATAACTGAAATTTTTCTACCCGTTGTTTAATAGATATTATCAGTCCTGAGCGAAGCCTCCACGGATACACCTCTCCCCAACCCCCAAATTTTTACCATAAATGGGGAGTGACTCCGTAGTTAAAGGGTAGTAAAAGCGTACTGATAGCGTCAACAATGCGTAACGTTCCCTTTTTTCTTCCATTTTCGAACTTCGCCCCTGCGAGAGTCCAGAGAGCAAAGCTGTCCCGTTAAACCCTTTAAAGATTTACGTAAACATTTTTTCGGCCTTCTCCAGGGCATCAGGCTTTCCCACATCCAGGAAACTGGCATCGCTGCTTTCAAATGCCATTAATTTATAGTCCTTGCATAAAGAGAGATAAACATCCACCAACGAAAACTTTCCCTCTTGTTTCATCAGTTTAAAGATCTCATTGCTTAACACTTGTATACCGCTGAAGGCCAGCTTTTGTGCATGTTCTACCTGGCGTGCCAATTTCTTTTCGCCGGTCTTGGTATTCTCCCAGCCACACAAATGAAGTTTCTCATCGAACAGAAAGTACCGCGACGATTCCCTTGCCGACACTGCTAGCGTTGCCAATGCACCGGTATTCAGGTGCTGTTGTATCATGGCCCCCAGGTTCATGTCCGTCAGGATGTCGCTGTTCATCACCACGAAAAAAGGTTCGTCCTGCAGGTGGGGGGCGGCTTTGCGTAAGCCACCTCCTGTTTCCAGCACTTCATCGCTTTCATCGCTAAAGTTTATCTGCGAGCCCCAGCCTTTGTTTTCTTTAACGGCTGCTACCACCTGCTCAGCAAAGTGATGCACGTTGATTACTACATTGCTGATACCGAACTGCTGCAGGTATTCAATGTTCTTTTGCAACAAAGGCTTACCATTTACGGGTGCCAGGCATTTAGGATGGTGGTCTGTCCAGGGTTTTAGCCTTGTACCTAGCCCTGCAGCTAATAGCATTGCTTTATTCACTGTGTTTGACGGTGTAGGGGTGGAGCCTGTTATCATTACCTCTTAGTTAGTTCTTTTACCCAGTTTGCCTGGTTGGTATGTTCTAATACAACTTTTACCTTGTACTTGTTCTTAAGATGCCTTGCGGTTTGTTCCGCAGCATAAACACTCCTGTGCTGTCCCCCTGTGCATCCAAAGTTAATCATCAGGTTGCTGAAGCCACGTTTTATATAGTCTTCAACGGCTATGTCCACTATGTCAAACACGCTATTCAGAAAGTCAGTCATCCTGGTGTTCTGCTCCAGGAAGTCAATCACGCATTTGTCTTTACCACAAAATGTTTTGTAGTCATCATATCTGCCGGGGTTCAATATTCCCCTGCAATCAAATACAAATCCTCCTCCATTTTCTGATTCATCTACCGGTATCCCTTTTTTGTACGAAAAGCTAGATACTCTCACCACTAATGGTGTTTTATCATCTGCTTGCACCGGCTGAAATTGTTGTATTCTTTCTTCTATAACTATTTCTTGCAACACTTTGTTCAGTACAGGGAGGTCGATACCTACATTCTTATTTTCAACAAACCATTTCAGGTTTCTTAATGCAAGCGGGATACTGCTAAGAAAATGGGCCTTCCTTTGAAAAAGCCCCCTGAATCCATAGGCACCTAAAACCTGGATCAACCTAATTAAAACATATCCATGATATTGATTGATAAAGCTGCTACGTTCTATCTTTTTACCAAGAAGTACTTCTACTTCGTTGATGTAATAATGGAGAAGGCTGTTTTTCCAATCATCACTTAATTCTGCTTTTGCTTGCCATAACAGGGAAGCAACATCGTATTGCATCGCCCCCTGCATACCTCCCTGGTAATCTATAAACTTTACTGCACCGTGATTGATGATAATATTCCTGCTCTGGAAATCGCGGTACATGAAATACTTGTATTGCGTTTTCGTGAGATAACTACTCAGACTTTCAAAATCATCCATTATACCTTCCTTGTCATATGGCAATTTAAGCGTGTCAAGAAAATAGTACTTGAAGTAAAGAAGGTCACTCATGATTGCCTGTTTGCCAAATTCACGAGCGGTGAGGCACCAATCATAATTCATCCCTTCATGGCCAAGAATTTGCACCCTCGCAAGTTCCTTCAGGCTATCCTTGAAGAGAAGGTAGATTTCTTCGCTATGGCCATGCTGTTCAAGACGGTTCATAAGCGATGAACTGCCGAGGTCTTCCTGTATATAGCATAGTCCCTCGT